>SLQM01000193.1 GCA_007131435.1 Syntrophomonadaceae bacterium | reverse complement strand
GAATAGCTCAGCGGGAGAGCACCTGCCTTACAAGCAGGGGGTCGCAGGTTCAAAACCTGCTTCGCCCACCAAATAGAAAAGGTTTACGGCTATGATAAGCTGTAAGCCTTTTAATATTATAGAGTAGTAATTGGATAGTGACCCAATAATTTATATTATTATGATCTAAAGTTGTATTCGGAAATAAAGGTTTATATCGGGGTTATCTAGTGCATAATTATAATAGTGAAAAAAAAGATATTAAATCCAAAAGATGCTAAAAGAGATACCATGTCTATACGATTTATATCTGATGGTATATAATTATAACACCTGAAAAAAGGAGGAATTTGAAATGGGTCTTTACCTGATGTTTGGCAAGTACAATCCTGGTTCACTGCAAGAAATCAGTTCAGAAAGAACTGAAAAAGCCGAGGAGTTGATTAAAAGTAATGGCGGTACCGTTAAAAACTGTTATGCTTTACTCGGCAGATCCGATTTGCTTTTTATTGTTGAGTTGCCAGATAATGCAAGTGCAGTTAAAACATCGGTCGATTTAGGTAAAAATTTTGGTATAAGCTTTGCCACAACTCCTGTAGTAACGATTGAAGAATTTGACAAAATGTTTTAAAGGCTATTTTTTTGGTATTAGGTTTATTATTTAGCCGTTCCTTATTGCAGACTGGATCAGAGCTTTTTATAAAAATATTTTTGTTTTCATGGTTATACTTTGTCTATCTTGTTAGCAAAGTCGGGTATATTTGTGCTATCTTTACCCACTTGCGATCCCAGGTTTTATGAAGTCCTGCAGTCGCAATTATGTAAGGATGTGAGATCTGTAGATGGTATAATAACGTTTTCACTGCGTCATGCCCTGGTTAAAAATCTCTGAAAAACAGTGTTGAAAGGGCAAACATAATACCGGCAATCAGCATGTAAATGCCAACCAGGATAATGATAATAGAAAAAACCAGGATGGCAGAATAAATCATACCAATGCCAAACGCCAGGTGAATAATCCCGGAAATAATAGTGGGAGTTATATTAATTTCATTCTTTAGCCTGTTTGCAGTTATAAATCTGTCGAAGGCCATCAGAATTGCAAAGACACCAATTATTGCTCCAGCAATGGCAATAGTTACCTCGGGATTAAAAAGCATGAAAATCCCGATTAAAAAGATAATTATACCAACTACCAGCAGTAAAATGCGGTTTGTGGTTACCTGCCAGTGAATTAGGATGCCCACAATCCTTATACCACCGAATACAGTTACAACAGCCCCGATAAAGATAGCCAGGAACTCAGCCACCCTTTCCGGGGCTGCTAAAAAAATTACTCCAAAAACCGCTAACAGAATTCCCAGCATTAACCCGATCGGCCTTAGCCTGTCAAAACCATACATCTCCCCATCTCCTTTTTCTGGTATCCGGCTATTTAGCTAATTATTTCAAAACGCCCGTTCAACCATTTCCCTTCATTTACAGTGCCATCAGGATATACTTTTTTCCCAGTGCCGTGCTGGTAGCCTTTTTCCCAACTACCTTCACAAACTCTTCCATCCGGCCAATGAAATGTTCCTTCACCGTGAAAGTGGCCCTCAGACCAGGACCCTTCATACCGGCCGCCTTCAGGGCTATCCCATATGCCTTCGCCATGGGGAAGCCCATTTTTTAGCTGGCCCGTATATTCTCCAACTATTCAGCCGGGCATTTCAAAGATAATGTTATATTCTTCATCGCTGCTGTTGACGTCACAGCCGGTAAAGAGAATGGCTATGATCAATAATGAAATATATAAGTATAGTTTTAGCAAAGGATTGCTCTCCCATTTAAGTTTAATAATGTTTATTCTCACCCATGATCATACTATAAATTATAAAGGAAATCCAAATTTTATGCTTAAAAACCGAACTAAAGCCAGTAGAATATTGTCTCAATAAGTAGAAAGTGATATAGAAACTTAAAAAGTATAAGTCTGAATGAGAAGAAAGGGGGAGTATAATGTTAAAGAGAGTATTAATAGTCACACTGGCCATGCTGCTTATCTTAGCATTAAGCGGATGCGGAGAACCGGGTGAACCGGTTAACCATATGGGGCCGGACGAGGAGGATGAAGTTACATTGCCTGATGAGCTGCCACAAGAAGTACAGGCTTGGATTGAAGCAGCAAAAAATGATTTTGCCGCTCAAACCATGGAATATGAAGGGATACTTTATCTCCTTGTAACCTATGGAGAAAAACCGACCGGTGGATATGATGTTGAAATTACAGAAATAGTTGAAGCTGAAGATAAGCTTTTAGTGACTGTAAAATTCACTGAACCTGGTGAAGATGAGATGGTAACCCAGGCTTTAACCTATCCTTACGACCTGGCGATGCTTGATGATCCTCAACTTCCCGTAGAGTTTAATGCCACCGGGGCTGAAACAGATGTTCCGGTCAAGTAAATAAAAGATTCTACATTAAACAGCCTGTACCGGTTCTATTAATGAACCGGTACAGGCTTTTCTATGATCCGCTATGCTTGCTCATTCTTTTTACCTGTAGTAGGATTTATTTATGGTTTATCTTATGATTAGACTGCACAAGGTTGAAAAAGTTTTTTTGCCTTACTAGTATACTGGCCAATTTAATGAAACTGGGTGTTTTAAGTGGTAGTCAATGGATGTGATAAAGGGAAAAAAGTTCTTGTTGCCATGAGTGGTGGAGTTGACAGCGCAGTGGCTGCCCTGCTGTTAAAAAAAGCAGGCTATCAAGTTGTGGGCGCAACTATGCTTCTATGGGTGGACCCGGGGGCAGAAAGTTCAGGAGAAGATTACGCGCAGGGCTGCTGTTCCATGGCTGCTGTTAATGATGCCCGGCAGGCAGCTGAGAATATTGGTATCCCCCATTATGTTTTTAACATGCAAGAGGTTTTTTATAATAATGTGGTATCTAATTTCACTGCAGAATACTTGCGAGGCAGAACACCCAACCCCTGCGTGGTTTGCAACCGGACAATTAAGTTCTCAGCGCTGAAAGAAAAAGCTCTATCCCTGGGAATGGACTGCCTGGCTACCGGCCATTATTCCCGCAATATTTATGATCATAAGAGCAGATTGTACAGGCTATATAAAGGCCTTGACAGCAGCAAAGATCAAAGCTATATGCTATACACGCTCAGCCAGGATGACCTGGCTTCAGCCCTTTTCCCCCTAGGAGACAAAACCAAGGAGCAGGTTAGGAAAATTGCACATAATAATAAACTCAATGTTGCAGATAAAGGGGAAAGCCAGGAAATCTGCTTTATACCCGATAATGACTACCGCTCTTTTATTAGGAGAACCTACCCGGAAGCTGTAAACCCCGGAGAAATAGTATCAACTGATGGACTTTTACTTGGAGAACACCAGGGTATTGCTTTTTATACGATAGGCCAGCGTAAAGGGCTTGGTATTACTGCTTCTGAACCTTTATATGTGGTAGGGATTGATTCAGGAAAAAATCGAATTATTGTCGGACACGATAAAGATACGGCCAGTGCAGCTCTATTAGTAGAAGATGTCAACTATATTTCTGGCAGTCCGCCGCCGGCAAACACACCGGTTGAAGTAAAAATCCGCTATCGTGCACCTGCGGTTCCTGCTTTGATTACACCGGCTAAAAACAGCTTTGCGAAAATAGAGTTTGAAAAAAAACAAAAATCAATTACTCCCGGGCAATCGGCGGTTTTCTACCAGGCAGATGAAGTCTTGGGCGGGGGTATAATTGTCTCTTCAACAACTATTAGCATTCCATAAGCTTGCCATTTTATCAAATAAAAGCTAAGGAAGGAATGATAAAATGCTTAATATTAAAATTTTGCAGTTAGCGGTTTACGATAACGAAAGCAGGGAAGATCGCTTTCAGAGGGTAGAAAGATACCTTGAGGGTATTGGCAGGGAAGATCACTCTCCCCTTGTTGTTATTCTCCCTGAGATCTGGGGAACCGGGTTTTTAAATTACGAACGCTATAGGCAAGAAAGTGAAATGCTCCAGGGGGAGACTTATTCCCGCCTGGCCCCGTGGGCAGAAAAAATCGGCTGCTATATAATTGGTGGCAGCATAATAGAAAGAGAAGGTGAAAACCTTTACAATACTGCAATTCTAATCGGCCCCAATGGCAACCTGTCTGGTAGCTACAGGAAGATTCATCTATTTGGCTATCAGGCAGAAGAAAACGTTTACATGACAGCCGGCAGTGAGCTTTATACTTTAAAAACAAAATATGGCAACTGGGGTATCAGCATCTGTTATGATTTGCGTTTTCCCGAGCTTTATCGCCAGATGTCAGATTGCGGGGTAGATATATTCTTTGTCTTAGCAGCCTGGCCAAAAGCACGACTGGACCACTGGATTTTATTCAACCGGGCCCGGGCCCTTGAAAACCTCTCCTACCTTGCTTCGTGTAATTGCGCGGGAGAGTTGAAAGGACAAGTCCTGGGTGGCAACAGCATGGTGGTAAACCCCTGGGGGGATGTTGTTTGTTTTGCCGGGGAAGATGAAGAACTTCTTTCAACTTCTTTAGATTTAGGTTTGATAAACTCAGTAAGGTCAAATTTTCCGGCATTACAGGATAGAAAAATAAGATGAAAAAGAGTATTTAAATTTTAACAGGTTAAAAAGTACAGTTTTAGAAATAAACAACCACAGGTTGTTTATTTCTATAAGGATAGCGCAAAACGCCGGGGGCAGAGGTTTCCTATTTTTGGCATTCTTCAGCTTAAAAAAGTGTTTGATTATAGAAAGTGTTGATTAAGTCAAACACTTGCACGTCCTGTTTTAGATTGGTTATTAGCTGTTTTTATACTATAATTAGTTAAGAGATGGGTTGATAAGCAGTCTGCTTGTTTAATAAGGAGGAAATAAGATGAGCCCAATTTATTTTCCACGTATTTCAGCAGAAGAAGCAGCATCATTGATTGAAGATGGTCAAACAGTTGCTTTTAGCGGTTTTACTGCTGCCGGTTCAGCGAAAGCTGTCCCCCGCTCCCTTGCGCGCAGGGCAAAAGAACTTCATTCAAAAGGCCAACCATTTAAGTTGAACGTGCTAACGGGAGCGTCTACCGGTAAACTTGATGATTTGCTGGCCGAGGCTGATGCTGTTGCCTGGCGGGCACCGTACCAATCTTCTAGGATTATGAGAAAAATGATCAACGAGCAGAAAATTGAATTTACAGATATGCACCTTTCACACCTGCCCCAGGCAGTTATGAATGGCTTTCTCGGAGATGTTAACTGGGCTGTAATTGAAGCAGCGGAAGTTACTTCTGACGGCAGGATCTATCTTCCCACCTCTATAGGCGCTTCTCCTACTTTTTTGAAAACTGCTGAAAGAGTGATAATTGAATTGAATCGCTATCACTCGGTGCGTCTAAGTGAAATGGCTGATATAGCCATACAGCCTCCTCCACCCAGGCGCAGCCCAATTCCTATATATCATCCCATGAATAAAATAGGGTTGCCATACGCTTCGGTTGATCCCAAAAAAATAGTTGCCGTTATAGATCACGATGAGCCTGACGGTATTCCTCCCATGGACACACCTGATGAAACAAGCAGGAGGATTGCACACCAGGTGGTAGATTTTCTTTTGAATGAAATGCGTGCCGGACGTATACCGCCAGAATTTTTACCGCTGCAGGCGGGGGTAGGCAATATTGCCAATGCAGTGATGTCTTTTTTAAGTGATGATCCCGATGTCCCGGCTTTTTATATGTATACAGAGGTATTTCAAGATTCGCTGATCGACCTGATGGAAAAGGGGCACCTGCTGGGAGCCAGCACCTGCAGCCTGACGGTATCTGATGATAATCTTCAGCGAATATACAGCAACATGGACTTTTTCACACCCCGTATAGTTTTGCGCCCCCAGGAGATGTCAAACAATCCGGGAGTAATCAGGCGGTTGGGAGTAATAGCCCTGAACACTGCACTTGAATTTGATTTAAACGGCCATGCCAATTCAACCCATATTTGTGGAAAAGATCTTGTAAACGGCATAGGAGGAAGCGGTGATTTTACCCGCAATGCTTACCTATCGATATTCATGGCCCCTTCCGTGGTAAAAAATGGCACCATATCAACAGTAGTACCAATGGTAACGCATCCAGATCACAGCGAACACTCAGTACAGGTTTTGGTAACAGAACATGGCCTGGCAGATCTTCGCAGCCTCGGCCCGAAGGAGAAAGCAAAAACCATAATTGATAAATGTGCTCATCCTGATTATCGTGACTACCTCCACCGGTACGTCTCAGGTTCACCATCCGGTCATATCAGTCAGAATCTGCGTGACGCTTTTGAAATGCATATCAACCTGTTAGAAAAGGGTACAATGAAAATAAATTAATATCATTGCTATATACGGGAGAATTGAATTGTCAATATATAAAAGAATTCAGAAAGAACTTCAAGCTTCCAAGACCGCAGCCCTGGTTACGGTTTTGCCAGGAACGGATCCTTTATTAAGTAGCAAGCGGATCGTGCTAAGTGAATCCGGGATTATTGATGGCGATCTCGATGAAAAGACTGCCCGGGGAATGCTTGAATTAATAAAGCAGGCCTCTTCCGATCAAAACGCCCCTGTTAACGGTGTTATAGAAGACCAGTCTAAAGGATTGAGATATTTTATTAAACGTTACGAGCCGTTTCCCAGGTTGATAATTTTGGGAGGAGGGCACGTAGGCTCTGCCCTTTGTAAGCTTGCTGCTAATTTTGATTATTATATTATAATAGTAGATGATCGCCCTTCTTTTGCCTCACCTGCTGTTCATCCCGATGCGGACCAGGTAATTTGTGACAGTTATGAGGAAGCGCTTGATAGCATAACCTCTTCACCATCAGACTACATAGTTATTGTCACCCGGGGGCACAGGTATGATAAATTGTGCCTGATAAAGTCCCTGCAGCGTGAAACAGCATATGTAGGCATGATTGGTAGCAAAAAAAGGGTTGGTGAACAGCTTAAAGAACTGACGCGCGAAGGTTTTCCTGTTCAAAAAACTTCAGCAGTTTATTCTCCTATCGGCCTTAAAATTGGAGCGCTAACCGAGCCTGAAATAGCGCTAAGCATTATGGCGGAGATTACGATGGTTCGGCGCAGCAAAAACAAGGAAGAAGCGGTTCAAGCAGATGTTTTAAATGCGTTAACAAAAGTTGAGGGAAGCGGTGACAAAGCTGTTTTAGCTACAATTATAAAAGCAGTCGGTTCAACGCCTCGTAAAACAGGGGCCCAGATGCTTATTTATCCTGATGGATCAATTATCGGCACCCTCGGAGGAGGCTGTGCAGAAGCTGAAGTGAAGCAGGAGGCACTGTATTGTTTAGATCACGGGCTAAGCGGTTTAAAGAAAGTAGAACTCACGGCTGATTCTGCAGCTGATCAGGGTATGGCCTGTGGCGGTATCATGGAGATTTTTCTTGAGCCGGTTTTTTAGTATTGCCCTGTAAATGTGATTTGTATTTAATTTATGATTTGGCAATTTATATAAGTGGAGGTGTTTGGTGTGTTTCAACGGAGGCTTGTCCTGATTATTATCCTTGCAGTTATAACTTCTACTTATATCCAGTTAACACTAAAAAATCAAAATACAGAAGCTGCTGCTGATGAGCTTTACCTGACAATATTACATACTAACGATGAGCATGGAGCGGTAATTCCTCATTCCCCTACAGTAGATTTCCACCCTGAAAGAGAAAACCCGACAGTAGGAGGATATGCACGTCTTGCCCATCTTGTAAAAGAAATCAGGGCTGAGAAAGATAGGGATAGTGAACCGGTTCTGCTATTGTCTGCCGGTGACTACATCGGCGGTTCTCCATACAGCTGGTTGATCCCGGAAGGACATGCCCTGGAGATGAAGTTAAAGCATGCCATCGGTTATGATGCAGTGGTAATAGGCAATCATGAATTTGACTACGGGCCCGATATTTTAGCCAGTTACCTGCTTGAAGCAGGATACCCGGAAGCACATAGCCAGACCGCAGTTCTTGCTTCAAATACCGATGCACCAGCTGATCATCCTTTAGCTTTGAATAATTTATACCTGGACAGTGTTCTGCTGAACCTTGAAAATGGTTTAAAGGTTGGTATGTTTGGCTTAATAGGTAAACAGGCAGTTTCATATACCACGGCTAATGAGCCTGTGGGATTTGTTGATCAACATGAAACTGCTGCTAAAGTGGTGAGCGAATTGCGCGATAGCGGGGCAGATTTAGTAATTGCCATTACACATTCCAGGGTTGAAGAAGATGTAGACCTGGCCAGGGATATAGATGGAATTGATATCATCGTTGGTGGGCATTGCCATACGGCCCTTTACGAGCCAATAATTGAAAACAATACAATTATCCTTCAGGCAGGGTCCCTGCTTGAATACATGGGCTATCTTGAAATTGCCTATAACCCCTCAACAGGTGAAGTAAAAATAAGGAATGACGAAACGGGCAACCCCTACCTGGTCAGGCTTGATTACAGTTATCCTCTTGATCCTGAGATAGATGAAATTATCGCCGATTATTCCGGCAAGCTGAATCAGCTGATCGCAGAAAAAACGGGCGGCAGCTTTATCGATGTACTTGATACAGTCGTTATCTCCGAGTTTGAAATTCCAAATTACCCACCTCGGCAGGAATCGCCATTTGGCAATTTTGTCAGCGATGCCATGCGCCTGGTAGCCTGGGAGAAGACTGGACAGCGTGCCGATTTTGCCGTGCAGGCTAACGGTTCAATCAGGGGCAGCCTGGTTCCGGGAACAATGCCCCACTCGCTGGGGAAGGTTTCTGTTTATGACCTTGCCGAACTTATTGGCCTTGGCATAGGGCCTGACGGTTCAGCCGGTTACCCTATTGTAAAGGTTTACCTTACCGGTGATGAGATACGCAGAACCCTTGAAGTAGCAGTACTGCTGTCAGAATTGATGGGCGATACATATTTTTTGCAGTTTTCCGGCTTGCGGTACCAGTATAATCCACAAAATGCGATATTATTTACTGTTCCGTTTGCCGATATCCCCATACCGACAACCAGGGCTGTTGTTAGTGCAGAACGCTATACCGGTGAAGGAAGGCAGGGGGCTGAAGACCACCTTTATGATCCTCTTGAATGGGGAGATGAAAGATTATACAGCCTGGTAACCGATTCATATATCCTGTCATTCCTGCCCATGGTTGGAGATCTGCTGCCCCAACTCGAGGTTACAATAAAAGATAGCCAGGGAATTCCGGTTCCAGAAGAAGAGCTTGACAAGTTAATTGTGAACGTGGACAACAGGGAGCTCAAGGTTTGGGCTGCTGTTCTGGAATATGCTGCATCGCAGGAAACAGGTTCAACCGGTTTGCCTGAAATAGATCACTATTACGCTTCAACAGCAGGCCGCATTAACCAGGTTTGGACCATTTCGCTCGTGACCTGGCCGCTGCTTATACTTTTCCTAATAGTTATCGTAGTAATATTGTTAGTTAGACGCAGGAAAAGACAAAAGGCTAAGAAGGCATTTCAGCTATAATTTATACCTGTCAGAGCTTTATAGGTTAAACATTTTATTCTAGCTTTTTTAATATGCAGTACCGTGGACATGCCTGATAATATATGTTACCTTAAAGCATACAGAAACAGCTAAGGGAGTTGATCTATATTGCTGAACCCGGCCTGGAAAGATGGCCTATACTGTGATCTTTCCGAAGCAAAAGTATCAATTGAAGACCGCGGTTACCTGCTTGGTGATGGAGTATATGAAGTTATCAGGATCTACAACAGGAAGCCCTTTAGCCTTACAGCCCACCTGGACAGGCTGGAACGAAGCGCTTCTGCTATCAGGTTAGATGTTCCTTATACAAAAGATGAGCTTGAAGCTGTAATATTTGAACTGATAGGTAAAAGCTGCTATGCAAACGGTTATATTTATATGCAGTTGACCAGGGGCAGTGCTAAAAGAGATCACCTCTTTCCCGCTGATGCTGAACCAACCCTGGTTATGTATACCAGGGAGCTACCTCCGCTACCGGTAATTGATAGTGTAAATCCTGCAGGCTGCATTACAGTTCCTGACGAACGTTGGTTGAATTGTTACATTAAATCAATTAACCTTTTACCGAACCTTTTAGCGAGGCAAAAAGCATATGAGTCGGGTTCGATAGAAGCCTTGTTTTATCGTCCTGGCGGTTTGCTAACTGAAGGAACCCGTTCAAATCTTTTTGCAGTGTTCGACGGTGTTGTATATACCCACCCTGCAACTAATTTGATCTTGGCCGGTATAACAAGGGAGATCGTCATTGACTTAATGCAGAAGCTTGCCTTGCCTTTTAAAGAAGAAGTTATACTATTGGAAGATATCAGTAAAGCATCTGAAGTGTGGATTACTTCTACCACCCTTGAAGTGCAACCAATAAATTCTATCGATGGTAATGTTTTGGATCATGCCAGCCCGGGTAAAATTTGCATGATGTTGATGAAAGAATTCCGTAATCTTGCAGCAGAAGACTGATAAAGGGCGTATTAATATGAAGGCAAGTGTGAGCACCGTTATGAATTACATGGAGGAACTGGCTCCTTCATCTATTGCTTTGCCAGGTGATCCGGTAGGCCTGCAAATTGGAAATCCTGAGTCGCCGGTTGATAAAATTTTGGTTGCCCTGGATCCCGACCGGGACACCATAGAAGAAGCGCTTAAAAGTAAGGCACAAATGATCATATCTCATCATCCATTTATTTATAACAAGTTATCATCTATAAACGAAGCATGTTCCAGCGGGGCGCTTGTAGCACAGGCGGTTAGAAGCAACCTTCATATTTTCTCTGCCCATACTAATCTTGATGTAACACCTGGTGGGGTGAGTTATCAGCTTGCCGAAGCTCTCAAGCTTCCTATTAGAAAAACAGCCGTGCTTGAAGTTACCGGTAGTAAAAAGCTTTTAAAGCTTGTAGTATTTGTGCCGCAGGGACATGAAGATAATCTCTTAAATGCTTTGTCTCGCGCCGGCGCCGGGCAAATTGGACGTTACAGTCACTGTACTTTTCAAACCAGCGGTACAGGGACTTTCATGCCTTCAGCTGATGCAAACCCTTTCATTGGCAGTCAGGGCCAACTTGAAAAAGTTTCCGAAATCCGCCTGGAAACTATCTTTCCGGCAGCAAGTCGCAGGGCTATTGTAAACACTCTAATTGAGAATCACCCATACGAAGAGGTTGCTTATGACCTTTATCCGCTTGATCTTGAGGGGGAAGAAATTGGCCTGGGCTTGATTATTGATCTTGAAAAAGAGCTGTCTCTAAATCATCTGGTTGGAAAATGCCTTGGAAACCTGGAAACTAAAACTTTACGTTATTGGAGTAATGGTAGAGAAGGGTTTAAGAGAATTGCCATTTGCGGAGGCAGCGGGGGTTCATTAATTGAGCATGCTGCCAGGAGAAATGCAGGAATTTTTATATCAGGAGACTTCCGGTATCATGATTTAAAAGATGCGCAGGCAATGAATATTGCCCTTATCGATGCCGGGCATAAGGCCACTGAATTGCCGGTTGTTTCTTATTTGAAAGACTATCTTAAAAATAAACTGGAGGCCGAAGGATACGGTGTTGAAGTAAATCTAAAAGCTTCAACACCGGATAGTTGGAGTTATGTTCAGGGGTAGGTGAAAACCTACCCCTTTAATTTTACAAAATAAGCGCTAGGAGGAAGCAGATGCAGCTTAAACTACTTTGGGAATTGCAAGAAGTTGACCTGGCCATAAAAAACCTTGAAAAGAGGATTGAATTGGCGCCCGCAGAGAGTGGAGTGGACGAAGCAGAAGGGCTTGTACAGGAGCTTAAAAAAGAATATGAAGAAAGAGTTAGCCAGAACAAAGAAGACAGAAAAGTGTTAAAAACCCTGGAAATGAAAACTCAAAAGTTGGTTGATGACCGTAAACAGCTCAATGAGAATATGTATAACGGCACAGTGACTAATGTTAAAGAGCTCGAACAAATGCATCGTAGGATGGACCACTTACTTGTGGAAAAAGAAAAAACAGAAGATGAGATCCTGGTGATTATGGAATCGCTTGAAGAGCAGGATGATCATCTTGCAGGGCTTAATGAAGAACTTGGCAGGGCTGAAAAAGACCTTAAAGAGAAAGAAGAAAGATTAAGAATAAACCTGGCAGAGATGAACAATGAACTGGAAAGCTTGAAAGCGGAAAAAGAGATCCGCGCAGAAAAGGTAGAGAAAAAATATATGGATAAATACTTGATGCTCGCAGAAAAAAACCAGGGACAGGCCTTAGCAAGGGTCAATGAAGATCTTTGTGGGGGATGCCGTGTATTCATATCTTCAGGGTTAAGGGGGCACCTTTACAATCCAGACGCAATGGTGTATTGTGAGAATTGTGGTCGCTTGCTAATCAAGTTAGACGACTAATCTGGAACAAGACCATAGCCAGGTTAATTATAATCAAGTAAGCTTTATTTATCGAGCAATTTTGAACATGAATGATGACCCGGAGGGATTTAAAATTGGCTAGAAAAAAAGTTAGAGCCAGGGATTTAAAAAAACAGCGCTGGGCAGGAATAGTGGCCGCTATCCTTGCTTTAGGGATGGTGCTTGGCTTATTCGGGCCTAATGTATACCATGCCATTTTTGGAAGTGGAACAACTTTGCCTGATCAGCAAAGTGAGCCTGAGCCACAGGATTATCTTGACTATTATGAGGGCGAGGTTGAGCGTTTAGAATCTCAGCTTGAAGATAATGAAGGAAGTGAAGCTTTACTCTTGGAGCTGGCAGAGAATTACCGTTACCTGATAGTAGTCCAACAGGTATTCTTTAACAACGAAGATGCAATAGCAGATTACCAGGAAAGGCTGATTGATGTATACTCTTCGCTTACATCTGTAGCACCGTCAAACATGCAGTACAGGCTTGAATTGGCTTACCTGTTTTTTGAAGGAAGTGAAGATCGCAGTAAAATGCTAGATGAAGCCTCGGAGATTAGTGATTTTTTAAGATTAAACCCGGACCCCTTATATCATTTATCACTTATTCAGCTTCTTGATTTAGCAGGTGAAAGTGAAATGGCGATTAATGAAGCTCAATGGCTTGAATCGCATCTGGAGGAGAAAATCTCGGAAGGCACTGCAGATAATGATGAAAGGTTTTATTATGCCGTACTCCTGGGGGAATACCTCGGGAATACTACTTCTGCCAAATTGATATTAGAAGAGGTAATTGAAGAGGAGAGCGAAGAAAGCAGACTTTACCAGAATGCGCTGGCTTACCTTCAGTTCTTCCAGGCTGAAAGCGATGATGACCAGGATATTACGGTTGACTAGTACTTTTTACGGATTGGGGATACAGCTGAGTTGGAGCGAGAAGTTTTAATCCGGCTTTTTGAAGATTTACGAAGGCGCTTAATTATTGTTGTAGTTACAGTTTTTATATTTGCCGTCATCAGTTTTGCTTTTATAGATCATGTGCGAAATTTTTTACTTTTGCCAGCAAATATGGCTTATGCCGGTCTTGATCATGCTGGTCTTGATCTTCAATTAATATTTCTCACACCTGCTGAGGCCCTGTTGGCTAATTTACGTCTTTCCTTTATTACCAGCGCTACTGTTACACTACCAATAATTTTATACCAGCTGGTTGCCCTTGCAATGACTGTTACCGGTAAGACAAAGCGTGCTGCCGTGCTGCTAACAATCATTATGTATATCCTTTTTGGCTTGGGCATTTCTTTTGCTTATTTTGTAGTGCTCCCATTTGCCTTGAACTTCTTTATCGGTTTTTCCGGGCAGGACCTAATACCAAATTTTAGTATAGCCCGCTATGTATCATTCACTGCGTCATTTATATTCTCTTTCGGTATGGTATTTCAAATGCCTGTTTTATTCTGGTTTTTGGGTAGCATAGGATTAATAAATACAACTTTTTTAAAGCGCAACAGAAAGTTTGCCCTGCTGATAATCATTATATTTGCTTCAGTAATTACTCCACCAGATATCTTTTCTCAAATCCTCATGGCCATACCCCTGATGATCTTATATGAACTGGGAATATTTATGGTTTACCTGGCCTGGAGAAAAAAGAAACCGTTGGAAGAGGCCGAAATATCCAGCAACAGCTAACATGGCCAGGGCAAGTACAATTTATTCAAACGGAGAAGGAAAAGCCTGCTTACTGTAGAAATGTCTATTAATTAGCAGGCTTTCAGCTTTTTGGGCGCAACAAAATTCAGTTTACCTGTCAGTGCTTTTTAACTGGATTACTTATAATATTGGAGGAATATAGCCGGAGATGAAGTTAGCCGGGGACGGTGATTACAGGGGAGAAATAATAAATGGAAAACCTCACGGCATCGGTACGGTGACCTGGCCTGACCGAAGCCGTTACAGCGGTGAATGGAAAGAAGGCCTTTTTCACGGCGAGGGCACCTTTGTCTGGTCCAATGGTGACAAGTATGAAGGCCAATGGAAAGAAGACAAAATGCATGGCCGGGGCACTTATCTATTTGCTGATTGGCGTAAATATGAAGGTGAATGGCGAAATGATCAGATGCATGGCTTTGGAACCTATTATTGGCCAAGTGGCGAGAAATATGAAGGCTATTTTGTTAACGGCCTTTACGAAGGCAGGGGAACATATTCCTGGCCGGATGGGAAAATATATACGGGAGAATGGAAAGAGGCGTATCGTCACGGCGAAGGTAAAATGACCTGGCCTGATGGGCGAAGTTATACAGGAGAATGGTCAGAAGATACCAGGGAAGGTCGCGGTATGATGTTATGGGCTGATGGCAGGCGATATGAAGGAACATGGGCGGATAACAAGATGCACGGCCAGGGCGCATATACTTTTTCTGATGGCTCCAGGTATGTGGGGTTTTTCGATAATGGCCAACTTGGTGACAGGGGCACTTTCTATTTTTCGGATGGAACTAAATATGCCGGACCGCTTCATGAAGGATTACCCCACGGCAGCGGCAGTGCCCATTTTCCCGATGGTACTATTTTTAAAGGAACCTATGAATATGGACGGGACAAGGGTTGGGGGACATGTTTTTATCCTGATGGGACAAAATACAGTGGTGAAAGCAAAGATAACCGTGCTCATGGTGAGGGCAGCTTAGTATTTAATGATGGATCGCGCTACATCGGATTGTTTATTAACGGTGCACCCAGCGACAGTGGCAATTTTTATTTTGCCGATAATTCGTTGTACAGTGGGGACCTCGTAAATGGGCTTCCGCATGGTAAAGGCGCTGTAGCTTTTAGGAACGGTGTCAAGTACTCTGGTGAGTTTAAGTTTGGAATGCGGGACGGGTATGGATGCCAGGTAATACCAGATGGTTCTGAGTATACCGGGCAATGGATTGACGATCAGATAAGCGGTTTTGGTACCTACTGCTATGCAAATGGTGATCGCTATGAAGGGTTTTTTAAGCATGGAACCTGGAATGGTGAAGGATATCTTGAGAAGGCCAACGGCTCACTTTATAAAGGAATATGGCACCAGGGAAAGCTAAATGGCCGCGGTGTATGTATCTTTCATTACAGTGGGAAATATGATGGCTGGTTGACGGGGGGTAAATTTAACGGTTGGGGTTTAAGGACCTGGTCAGGTGGCAGTAAATATACAGGCCGCTGGTGGCGCGGTTTGCGTCACGGCTATGGTACTTTGCACAACTCCAAAGGTGAGATTTACAGCGGCAACTGGTTGTTAGACCGTATGTTTGGAAAGGTTACAGTCCATCTCGCTGATGGTTCACTTAGGGCAGGATACTGGTTTTTTAATCTAGGGCCTGTAAATTTAAGAGATGTTTAGTTGTTTTAATTTATTATGACAATCCAGGTGCATTTGTAGATAAATAATTGTCTAACTAATTTATATATCTTTTCAACTTAAAAACAAATTATAACTGCTAACTATATCTTTTCGCTTATTTGACAGCTTTATATTACCGTGATAGTAATATTAATATAGCGTTTTAAACATTTGATGATTTAAAAAATACTTTTAGAAAGAGGTTTGGAATGATTAAGGACATAGAAAAAAAGCTATATGATTCATTGGAAGAGCTTGGCATCAACTATACCCGCTATGAACACCCCCCTGTATACACAGTAGAAGAAGCAAGTCAATACTGGCAGGATATTGAAGGCGCGCATGCAAAAAACCTTTTTTTAAGGAATAATAAAGGTAGTATGCACTACCTTGTAGTGCTGGAGGAATCGAAAAAGGCTGATTTAAAAGATCTTTCCGGGAAACTTGCATCTGGAAAGCTGAGCTTTGCCTCTGAACGGCGGCTACAGGAACACCTGGGCCTTGAGACAGGGGCAGTTTCACCATTCGGGTTGATAAATGATCAAAACAGGGCTGTCGTGGTGGTGCTTGATAAAGATTTGAAAAGATCTGAAAAGGTTAATTTCCATCCAAATGTGAATACTGCAACTATTACTGTGTCTTATAATGATTTTGAAAAATTTTTAAAGCACTGTGGAAATGAACTGGTATATATCTAGGAGGAGTCAGTTTGCAGGAATTAAAAGATATCAAGGGCTTCCTAAACCAGGTAACCGGGGCTTTTG
>SLQM01000042.1 GCA_007131435.1 Syntrophomonadaceae bacterium | reverse complement strand
TTGACCAGGACCAGGAGTTTTACCATGGAATAGGAGACGTGGTAATTGACCTGACAACTGCTGAAATTATTCCGGGATCACACAGGATTTACGTCAAGGCTGGAATAGGGGAAGTCACAATCAGGGTGCCTGATGGAGTAAACCTTGATATTGATGCTTCAGTAGGGATCGGTGAGCTGGATCTTTTTGGCGAGCAGAGATCGGGCTTCACCGGGTTATCGCTGCACAGGGATATTATTGCCGAAGGAGCTGAAGCGTCAGTAAAAATTGAGTCTAAACTTGGAATTGGAGATTTAAAAGTACTCTACATGCCGGTGCCGCCGGGGGTGTCCCGGTGAGCGAAGCCAGAAACTTCGGTCTGCAGGGCAGCTTTTGATCAGTGAGCGAACGGTGAAGACCTATGTTACGCATCTACTTGAGAAACTGTTGCTGCGCGATTGCACCCAGCTGGCAATCTACGCCCTGGAAAACAAACTCACAGAGGGCAAGATATAACCCCAAGAGCAATTATTCTAAACTTGCGAAGATTACACTTGAATTTTGTTTTATTTTGTTATCGAAGCCTGAGGTTGAAACGCGGCCATTACCTGCGATGGAACCAGTAAGGCAATAAAGTTGTCACCTTAGTAAGCAACTCAAGTGAATTGTATAGTTAATATATAACTGCAAGTTTTAGCAAGGGGGATGAGGCATGGTTAAAAGGGAGAAAAAGAAAAAGGGATCCTTTTTACTAAAGCTTGTTGTTGTCATTATTGTATTATTTTTAATGGGAGGAATACTTCTTGCCTATTTCCCTGGATTTGTTTTCAACCGGGCAACAGCTTTGCCCGGAACTAAGAGCGAGAATGGACTTGGTGACTTATTTGAATCTGACAGGATAAATATAGTATTGTTGGGTTTTGATCGCTCCGCCGCCAGGGATAAAGGACAGAGTCTTTTTCGGCCTGATACAATAATGATCGCCTCAATGAATGTAAAAGAAGCCAGGGTATCCCTGGTCAGCATTCCCCGCGACAGCTATGTCAGGATACATGGCACAGATATCCATGATAAAATTAATCACTCCTACATGTATGGTTACTATCGTGCCGGTGAAGGGGAGGACCCCCACGAAATAGCGCTTCAGACAGTCCTGAAAACCGTCCAGGATTTCCTGGGTGGAATACCCCTGCATGCATATCTAGCTGTAGATATGGATGGAGCAGCTAATGTTATAGATAGTATCGGGGGGGTATATTATGATGTGGAATTTGATGTCCGCTCTGATTTTGGCCGTGGTAGGATCCTGGTACCTAAAGGGTACCAACTGCTTGACGGTAAGCATTTTATGCACTATGTTCGTAACCGGGCTGGCAACCAGGGCGGGGAGCGTGGTCGCACAGAAAGGCAGCAGGAAATATTAATTGCCCTTTTTGACCAGCTGAAAAGCAGCGGGTCCCTGGTAAAAATTCCTGAAATCTACAGGGGTTTTGATGCCAGCACCGAAACATCGCTTACCATACCGCAAATTGCTGCTCTTGGCCTATTTGGGCTGAGGGTAGATTCTTCGGAGATAACTACAAATGTATTTAGCGGCCAGGGCCAGCTTTCTTATAGGAACGGGCAGAATATCTGGTACCTGGTTATTGATGAAGATATGCGGGTAAAAATCATAAAAGAAGTATTTGGTGTTTCAGTCGAAAAGCGGACGCAGATCAGATTGCCCGGACCGGTTATGCCTGAACCCGAAATCCCTGAGCCCGAACCCGAAATCCCTGCGCCCGAACCGGTTCCTGAACCGCCGGTTGACACTGAGCCTGAACCAGACCCTGAACCTGCTCCGGATCCCGAACCTGTTCCTGAACCGGATCCTGTTCCGGATCCAGGCGAAGATCAGGAGCCCGAACCTGACCCTGATCCGGGTAATGGTGAAGATCCGCCGGCTAACGGTGAAAATGGTGAGGATGAAACAGAAAACTAGTTGACTTTACTCTTCTAAAATGATACTCTTGTCCCAGTTAGGCACCCTTTAAAGATAGTCCTGTGAGGCTGGCAAGGGGGCGACAGTCAGGGATATTTGTACACCGCCCGCTCCCGCAGCGAGGCGGTGTTTTTGTATGCCGGGCCGTCATCTGCCCACCTCCAACCAGGTTGAAGAAAGGAGGTGAAAAAAATGACACTCAAGCATAAGGCAACTGTGATGGATGAAAAGTCCATGAGACAGGCCCTGCGCCGTATTTCCCACGAAATAATTGAACGCAACAAGGGAATAGATGACATTGTACTGGTGGGAATCCGCAGGCGGGGTGTACCACTGGCAGCAAGGCTGCAGACTTACCTGAATGAAATTGAAGGAAGTTCTATCCCACTGGGCATCCTCGACATAACTCTTTACCGTGATGACCTGGCAGAGCGCCAGGAACAACCCAGGGTGCACACTACCGATGTTCCCTTTGACCTGAATAAAAAGCAAGTTGTTGTAGTTGACGATGTACTTTATACGGGACGCACAATACGTGCTGCCATGGATGCCCTGATCGATCTCGGCAGGCCTGCTACCATCCAGCTGGCCGTGATGGTCGACCGCGGTCACCGCGAGCTGCCGATCAGGGCTGATTATGTCGGCAAGAACGTTCCTACATCGCGCAGTGAACTGGTTCAGGTTAAGCTGCAGGAAGTTGATGGTGAAGACAGGGTAGATATCCTTGAAAACAAGAAAAGTTAAGTTCTCTTTGCCCAGGAGGTGGAAAAAGGTTGCAAACTTTAAGAAGGAAGGATATTCTTGGCCTGGAAGAAATGTCTGCCGAAGAAATAACCCTCATCCTCGATACAGCCCGGTCTATGCGGGAAATAATGCAGAGAAAGATTAAAAAAGTTCCCACCCTCAGGGGACGCTCTGTTTTAAATTTATTCTACGAGCCGAGTACAAGAACCAAGGCCAGCTTTGAACTGGCCCAAAAATACATGAGCGCTGATTCGGTAAGTGTGGCTGGCACTTCATCAAGTCTTGTCAAGGGAGAAACCCTGAAAGACACAGTGCGTAACGTCGAAGTTATGGGTATTGAATGCGTGATAATGCGCCATCCGGTTTCAGGCTCAACTGCTTACCTGGCCCGTAATATAGAGGCATCAGTTATCAATGCGGGGGACGGTATGCATGAACACCCTACCCAGGGTCTGCTTGACATGTTTACCATGCTTGACAAAAAGGGCCGTCTTGAAAACCTGAAGGTGGTTATAGTCGGTGATATCAGGCACAGCAGGGTTGCCCGCTCCAACATCTGGGGTTTGCAAAAAATGGGCGCAAAAGTTACTGTTTCAGGTCCCAGGACGTTAATGCCCGTCGACCTTCAGGTTTTTGGTGTTGAATATACACCCTTCCTCGAGGAAGCCGTGGAGGAAGCCGATGTGATCATGGCCCTACGCCTGCAGAAAGAGCGCCAAGAGGGGGGGCTATTCCCCAGCCTGCGCGAATACAGCGAGCTATACGGCCTGACCACTAATAGAATAGCCGGCGCAAAAGAAGATGTTTTAATCATGCACCCCGGACCGATGAACCGGGGTGTTGAAATTAGTTCTGAGATAGCAGACAGTCCGCGTTCAGTTATCCTCGAACAGGTTACTTCGGGGGTGGCTGTGCGAATGGCGCTGCTCTATCTTTTGCTGGGAGGGACAAAAGAGGAATGAAAACCCTGTTGATTAAAGGCGGAAGGATAATTGATCCTTCCAGGGAATATGATGCGCAGGCCGACCTGCTGGTAAAAGATGGCCTGGTTGAAAAAGTTCAGAAAAATATTAAATCGCCTTCCGTAGCTGAGGTTGTTGAAGCCTCAGGTCTGGTAGTATTCCCCGGGTTGATTGATATGCACGTCCACCTGCGCGATCCCGGACAGGAATACAAGGAAGACATATTTTCCGGCGCCAGGGCGGCAGCTGCGGGAGGTTATACTGCCCTTGCAGCAATGGCTAATACCGAACCGGTGGCAGATGACTCCTCCATTATCAGGTACGTGAAAGAAAGGGCAGAAGGAGCTGCTGTCCGGGTTTATCCAATTGGTGCCCTCTCAAAACAGCTGGAGGGTAAAGAGATGGCAGAAATTGGAAGAATGAAAAAGTTTGGCGCTGTAGCTTTTTCCGATGACGGAAAACCGGTAGTCAACAGCATGCTGATGCGCAATGCCCTGCAGTATGCCATGGGTATTGATGCCCTGATTATTGTCCATGAAGAAGATCCTTACCTGTTTGCAGGGGGAGCGATGCATGAAGGATCTGTTTCTTCAATCCTCGGGCTGCGGGGTATTCCCGCAGCGGCAGAGGAGGCAATGCTGGCCAGGGATTTACTGCTGCTTAAAGAAAGCGGCGGCCGCCTGCACGTGGCCCATGTTTCAACTGCCGGTTCAGTTGAAATGCTGCGCCGGGCAAAAGGCGAAGGACTGCAGGTTAGCGCAGAGGTTACACCACATCACCTGCTGCTTTCTGACAGGGCGGTTAAAAATACAGGTTATCACACGCATACCAAGGTCAACCCGCCGCTGCGCTCCGAGGAAGATCGCCAGGCTCTCTGGGAGGGTTTACTTGACGGTACTATTGATGCCATCGCTTCTGATCATGCCCCGCACCATCCAGATGACAAGGATGTTGAATACGATTTTGCCCCCTTCGGAATTGCCGGGCTCGAGACAACTTT
>SLQM01000196.1 GCA_007131435.1 Syntrophomonadaceae bacterium | reverse complement strand
TCAAGCTTTTCAAGATATTTACTGAAAACCATAGCTGCTTTATCTGAAGCAAATCGCAAGCCTTCAATGTTGACCACTACCTGCGAGTAGTGTTCTTTTGACAAATCTCTTAAGATTAATTTTACTTCAGCCAGCTGTAACTTTCCTGCCAGGCCTTTTAACTTCAGATACAAGATGCCTCTGTGCTCGGTCATTAAGACTTTAATCTGGTTTGCATCTGCTTGAAGATCGTTCTTGCCTGCAGCTTTCAGCAGGCGGTAAAGTAAGGCAACCGGGCGCGGATCACCCGTTTGTTTTCTTTTCAAGAGGTTTTCATACCAACGGTTGCGCCGTTCGAAATGACGGGTTAAACCCCACCCGATAGTCCTGTGAATCACTGAGCTGAAACCGGTCAGGCCAAGGTTGCGCCAGATATTCCACGGTGAATAAAATCCCTTCATCGCTTTGAGTGTCTCAAGCTGTAGTACTTCGGGAGATATAAGCGCCGGCTGGAATACGGTGTGATGGCCATCATATAACGACCAGTCGCGGGTGAGAATCCTGCCTTCAGCTTCCAGTTTCTCATAGAAAGGCGTATTCGGGAAAGGGGTCAGGATCATAAATTGAATGCTGTCTATTCGGTTTTGAATGGCAAAGTTCGCTGTTTGCCTGATTGTTTCAACCGTATCGGTGTCAGCGCCAAAAACAAACATACCATGAATTCTAATGCCGTGGCTATGAAACCGGCGGACAGCCTCTTCTATATCAGTAACTGTCTGCTGTTTATTGTACCTTTCGAGCGTGGCAGGGTTAATTGATTCGAAGCCGATATAGACGATGGCGCAACCGGCGCGTTTCATTAGTGACAACAGCTCGTCATCCCGGGCGGCATCTACCCGCACCTGAGCGCCCCAGCCTTTAAGCTTAATACCTTCATTGATCATGCCCCGTAAAAGTTCCTTTGTTAATTCAGGTTTAGCAGCAAAGTTGTCATCGCAGAAAAAGATTTTTTTATTGCGGTAGCGGGCAAGTTCCTTCAGAATGCTATCAGTGGCACGGTGACGGTAGCGACGACCAAAAACTTCTGTCACGCAGCAGAAAGTGCAATTATAGGGGCAACCCCGGGAAGTCATCACCGGAATGGTGTGCATTGATGAAGATTTGTCGAGTAAGGTTAGATCAGGTATTGGTAAAGTATCCATATCAACAGGGGTTTTCAGTAGCTCGTTATGAACCTGTTGGTTATCATTCCAGTACGATACGCCAGGAACATCTGTTGGCGTTAAACCTGCAGCCAGGGTTTGAACAAGAGGCAAAAAACTTAGTTCAGCTTCACCCCGGATAACATAATCGGCGAACTGGAGTGCTTCATCAGGCATAAAAGTAGCATGCATGCCGCCGATAACAACAGGCACCCCATGGGCCCTTAAATTACCGGCGATTTGATAGGCTTCGCGGCAGGTAGCGGTAGTAGTAGAAATACCGACAAGATCAGCCTGAAGCAGTTCTGGCCAGGGCAGGGAGTCGCTAGTGCCCATAAATATTTTCACATTATACCCGGCTTCCTGTAACTGGGTGCCTAGTATCGGCAGCCCAAGACGGGGCATGCGGACATGCTTGTAGACATGGTCTTCTTTTGATTGCGGTTCAACCAGTATGATTCTTTCCATAAAAAACACTCCTATCTCTTTTTTTCAAATAATATTAGTTAGCTTGTTGGAGATAGTCCATCTCACATCTGGCAACGTTAAACACCTGAGTTGAATTTGTCTTCCCCAATCTTAAAAACTTTTAGTGATGTGATATTCTAATAAATAGATTAATGCGACATCTTTTGACGAATGGGTTTATTATACTGAGACATAGATCGTTTGTCAATGAAATTTGACGGCACGTCAGAAATTATGTTACTATTGCCGCGTTTTATAAAAACGAGCGATTATTGTTTTTCAGTCACCGCTGATTAACTATCATTGGAGGAAAAATGAAGAATATCTGCAAATTGCTAAAGATTGATTACCCAATTATACAGGGGGGAATGGCTAATATTGCAAACCATACTCTTGCCGCGGCTGTAAGTAATGCTGGTGGTTTAGGAGTAATTGCGGCAGGCGGGAATGAAGCTGATAAGGTTCGTGAGGAAATCCGGCGCTGTAGGTCCCTTACCAATAAGCCTTTCGGGGTAAACATCATGTTAATGAGTCCTCATGCAAAAAGCATTGCACAGTTAGTAATCGACGAAAAAATAGCTGTGGTCACAACGGGCGCTGGCAATCCCGGGCCATTTATTGCCAATTGGAAGTCTGCAGAAATCGTTGTTTTACCTGTAGTTCCGAGCGTTGCCTTTGCCATCCGAATGGAGCGAGCTGGATCGGATGCCGTTATAGTTGAGGGAACGGAAGCCGGGGGACATATCGGGGAACTGACAACCATGGCGCTTGTTCCACAGGTTGTTGATGCCGTTTCTATTCCGGTTATTGCTGCTGGTGGAATTGCCGACCACCGCCAGGTTTTAGCTGCCTTCGCCCTTGGAGCAAAGGGCATACAGGCTGGCACCATATTTCTTAACAGTGAAGAATGTCCTGTTCATCAAAACTACAAGCACCTGATCATCAAGGCGAAAGATACCGATACAATTGTCACAGGGCACCAAACAGGGGCGCCAGTCCGTGTAATAAAAAATAAAATGGCCAGGCAATATATAAGGCTGACCAAAGAGGGTGCTACTCTCGAAGTACTGGAAAAAATGACTCTCGGTTCACTGAAACGTGCAGTTACTGAAGGTGATCTTGAAACAGGCTCGTTTATGGCAGGGCAGGTGGCAGGGATGGTTAAAACAAATCGGCCGGTCAGAGAGATTATAGAATCACTTTTCGATCCGGTTGAAAAATATAAAGCTAATCTGCGAGTTCTTTAAACAGGTGAATTGTAGCTCAACCAGTTCAACTTCGATACAGCCTGAAGATCATCGCATGAAGATTACTTTGAACATCAGGAGTCAGGCAATTACTAAATAAACCGCATTAATAACAAGTAATTTAATTGTGGTATATAAATACCTGCTTAATCAACCTGGCCAGGTATCCCGGGGCAGGAACACTGTTAATTTTGTCGAAGATTCTGATCAATTGATAACAGAATCCTTGTGATGTGAAAGGAGCTAAGTATATATGGAGGAACTTAAGCAAGTCGGGACTTCTCTGCAGCGCAAGGACGGGAGAGATAAGGTTCGCGGTAAATTACGGTACCTGTCTGACATACACCTCCCACATATGCTTCACGCTGCTCTCAAAACCAGCCCACATTCTCATGCCCTGATTAAGAATATTGACCTGACCCTGGCACTGAAAGCCCCCGGAGTAAGGGTAATTGTTACGGGGAGGGACGTACCCGGCAATATCGGTATATACCTGGGGGATAAGCCCCCGCTGGCACGTAACAAGGTTCGTCATTATGGAGAGCCTGTAGCGGCTGTTGTTGCTGACAGCGAGGCAGAAGCTTACTCTGCGTTGAAACTTATCAAGATTGAATATGAACCCCTACCTGTAGTTCATTCGCCTGCGGAAGCACTCGCTGAGGGTGCGCCTCTCATTCACGAGGACATGAAAAGCTATCCGCATATTGACTCGATTTTTCCCGAACCCGGAAGTAATATTGCCAACAGGACAAAAATTCGCAAAGGCGATATTGAATCCGGCTTCAGCGAGTGCAAAACAGTAATCGAAGAATCATTTAGTTTGCCCCCGGGAGACCATGTCGCCCTGGAAACGCGCGCTTCCACTGCTGAAATATTAGATGACGGGCAAATTATTATTCATTCGACTACCCAGGCTCCCTTTGTTGTTCGTTCCCTCCTGGGAGCTGCATTCAACCTTCCCGAGGGGAAAATAACCGTGATAACCGAGCCTTTGGGAGGAGGCTTCGGCGGGAAAGCAGGTATCCAGCTTGAAGGTTTGGCTTACCTGCTCTCGAAAGCGGCAGGAGGCCGGCTTGTCCGCCTGGTTAACAGCAGGGAAAATGACCTGGTATCTTCACCAGGCCGTACCGGCCTTGAAGCAAAAATTCGGCTGGGTTGTTCAAGTGAAGGTAAACTTAAAACGGCTGTAATTCACTATAATTTTGACAGCGGCGCATATGCCGATTACGCGGTTAACATCAGCCGGGCAGCAGCTATAGCATGCACCGGTCCTTATGCTGTCCCAAATGTCTGGTGTGATTCAACCTGCGTTTATACAAATCACCCCTTTGCAACAGCCTACCGGGGTTTTGGTCATATTGAGCTCGCTTTTGCGATGGAAAGGGCAGTTGATTTACTTGCTGAAAAAGCAGGCTTTAATCCTGTGGAATTCAGAATAAAAAACGCCATAAGCAAAGGTGATACAACTCCTACCGGGAGTGTAATGGATGAAAGTACCGGTGATCTGAAAAAATGTATTGAAAATGTTTCGAGAATGCTCGGGTGGGAAGGTGAATCAGCAAGGGAAACTTACGGGGGGAGAGTGAAGGCCAGGGGTATCAGCTGTTTCTGGAAAGCGCCTGCAATGCCGACAAATGCGGACGGAGGTGCAATTCTGACTTTTAACGATGATGGTTCAGTTAACCTGCACTGCGGGGCGATTGAAATAGGCCAGGGTTTAAAAACCAGCCTGGCCCAGATCCTGGCAGAAAAACTTGGTTTTCATCCTGACCAG
>SLQM01000041.1 GCA_007131435.1 Syntrophomonadaceae bacterium | reverse complement strand
GCCTTCGATTGGCTTTTCTAATACTATCATTTTTCTGCAGGATATTTTTGTGCCTATAAAGAATCATGTTGTTACTTGATGGAATTAAATAGAGTTAGTGCACGAATAAATTCAATGCAGTTAGAACTTCAAGGCCGATTAAATCATTTTGCATAGGATTAAAAGAAATCAGCAGAAATTGGAAGCACAGTGCTAAAAAATGAGAAGGAGGTGTATGCATTGAGAAACTTGTTTGTGCTTGGCCTTGCAATGCTGATGGTTTTTGGTTTTGTAATAGGTGTTGTAGCTGCTGAACCTGATAAAGACATCGTAGAAACGGCCATTGCTGCCGATGATTTTGATATACTTGTTGCGGCAGTTGTGGCTGCTGATCTGGTGGATGCCTTGCAAGGTGATGGCCCCTTTACTGTCTTTGCCCCTACCGATGAAGCCTTTGCGGCCCTGCCTGCCGGAGTTTTGGAAAAGCTGCTTGAAAATCCCGATATTTTGGCAAAGGTTTTGCTCTATCATGTCGTTGAAGGGCAAGTTCTGGCCGAAACGGTTGTAACTCTTGACGGAGAAGAGGTTTCTACTCTTCAGGGTCAGAAAGTTTCCCTTTCGGTTAATGGAGGCGTATTTGTAAACGATGCTGAAGTAATTCAAACTGACATCCTTTGCACCAACGGTGTCATCCATGTTATTGACAAGGTCCTGGTTCCTGAATGGGATATTGTCGAAGCTGCCATCATGAACGATGACTTCAGCACCCTGGTAACAGCTTTGGAAGCTGCCGACCTGGTAAGTGCACTCAAGGGTTTGGGTCCTTTCACTGTTTTTGCTCCCACCGATGCTGCCTTTGCAGCTCTTCCTGAGGGTCTTCTGGATGGCCTGCTATCTGATGTGGATTCCTTGAAGAAAGTCCTTTTGTACCATGTGGTATCCGGAAAGGTACTTGCAGAGCAAGTAATTGACCTGGATGGAGAAGAAGTGGAAACTCTTTTAGGGCAGAATGTAAAAGTAACGGTAGAAAACGGAAGAGTGTTTATTAACGACTCCGAGGTTATTGTGACCGATATCGAGGTAACCAACGGTATTATCCATGTCCTTGATGCCGTACTGGTTCCGGACTTGGAAGAAGAGACTGAAGAGGAAGAAGAGGCTGAAGAGGAAGAAGAGAATGAAAAGGTGGAAACGCCCAAAACCGGAGGAGGCCATTCTTATTATCTATTCGGGCTGCTTGCTATTGCTGGTGGAGCTCTAATCTTAAGTAAAGAGAAAGTAAGCGCTAAGATCTAGGCTAATAGTGTGAGAGTTAAGCGGGTAACAGTAAACAATAGCTGCTATCCGCCCTTTCTTCTGGTTTTTTAGCCATGGAATTGTCAGGGAAGATTTTTTAAATTACAATCTATTTTTGAATTGATCGAAAGAAGCTTAGTATGTTGTGATGAAAAATACAAACATGAAATAAGTAAAGATTTTAATTTCCGAATATTTTAATATTGTTAGCAGGAATTTTTACAGATGAGTAGAAGTGAGGCTTTAGAATAAACAAATTATACGATATTAATTTTTACTTAAATTAACTATGAGATGGATCACCTCACACAGCAGTGAGAAGTTGAGCTGTCTTTTTAATTTAGAAATTAACATATTGATGAACACTGGGCATGGTTAATATTATAGATGTCGAAAATAGACAAAGTATTTGCAGTGATAATGCATTGTAAAAGCTCATATTTTTTAAGTATAATGAAAGACATTAGGCAAAATATAAGCTGTTAAGGAGGAGAATTTCAGATGAAAATTTTAGTTTGTACAGATGGCTCTGAAAAAAGCAAGAAGGTTATGGAGGAAGCAGTTTTGATTGCGACAGGATGTCAGATAAATGATTTGGCAGTTATTTATGTTAGTGAACCAATGCCGTATCCAACTCTTGCCTCATGGGGTAGAAGTAGTTATGCTTTAACTGAAGAAGATAATGCAACCATGCTTAGACTACAGGAAAAGGAAAAAGAGGATATAGAGCAGTTTTTACAAGAAGCAGTGGAGTTTTTTGAAGAAAAGGGTTTAAAAGCACGGGCAATCTTGAAAGAAGGTCACCCTGCTCACACCATTGTTTCCACTGCCGCTGAAGAAGGAACAGATATGATCGTTATTGGTAGCAGGGGGTTAGGTGGTTTGAAAAAAGCAATTCTTGGTAGTGTAAGCAGTGCGGTAATCCAGGAAGTTGATAATTGTACTGTTGCTGTGGTTAAATAAGATCAAAGTGATCAAAATCTCTTTTTCTGTTTGTTACATTTTTGGTTTAAGGGTGAATCTTAGTAATTGGAATAAAGAGGGGTGAGGGTTGCATGCTATGCGCGAAACCTTCATCCCTGTTTATTATTCTCATTCATGTGATTTAAATTTGCTGCTTTTTCTGCCTGTTGACTTTAGATTAGAACGATCATTTAGCCATTTTGCAACTATCGGCGCCACTTTCTTCTGGGCTTTCGAGCCTTTATAAATACCAATTTAACCTTTTGGAAAAAAATAGTATCAGTATCGTCAAAGCCAACTGACTTGTATAGAAACCTGCATTTCCGCCAATACATAACGAGGTCGCTGTTCGATTTGGCATAAACTCTTGGAATTAAAGGCATTTCTTGTGATTTGTGATTGCCATTAGCCTCGGTACGTCTTATGATAAACGTACCGATGAGGTGTATTGATTTATGCCATCTATCGTTTACCAGAAAGACAAACGCTCAGGGATAACTTATGCTTGCGAATCAGTTGCTTATTTGGATAAAGATAAACAGCAATCCCGGGCCAAAAGAAGAATTCTTTTTCCATAAAAAGAGGGCCGAAAGCTGATGTGCAAGCAGTCAAAAAGCTGCTTTATGAGCTTGACATTTTAGGCTCTAAAAAAGTGAAGGTTATCATGGATAAGGGCTTTTACAGCGAAGAAAATATTAACACCCTTTTTAAGGATCATCTTAAATTTATGATCGCGGTAAAAATGACCTACTCCTTTGTCAGAAAAGAGCTGGACCCGCGCTATAATCAGTTCCGCAGTTTCGAAAAATATAATGAGAAATATGAACTTTACTACGCAAGTGTTCATACAGATTGGCGCTATAATTAACAGTGGCCATACAAGAAAGACCAACTGTCAGGCAAAAGGCGGATTTACATCCACTACTACTTCAATAGCGACCAGGCTGCTGAAGATGAGAAAGCCTTTGACTAGATGCTGATCATGAGAAACTCTACAGCAAGTACTTTGAGATAAAGACTACCCCGAAAAGGGGGGCTAAAGCGCAAATCTTAGAGGATAAAGTGAACAAACAGAAACGCTATTACGGCTTTTTCGCCCTATTAACCAATCAGAAGATGGATGCTATCACCGCTTTTGAGCTTTACCATAACAAGGATGTGATCGAAAATGCATTCGGCAACTTAAAAGAAAGGCTCAACATGCGCCGTAGCCTTGTTTCTTCTGAGCAAAGTCTTGAAGGTAAGCTCTTTGTGCAATGCGTGGCATTAATTTACCTCTCTTATATCAAGAAACAGATGCAGGTGAGCAGGTTTTTTAAAAACTATTCTTTGCAGGGCGCTCTTGACAAGCTTGACGTAATTAAATGCTTTGAAGTGCCGGGCCCAAAAATACAACCAGGTGAGATTCTTCAGAAACAATATGACATCTACGATGGTCAGGGTATTGCTTTGCCCACCTCGTTATGAGTTGCCGGGAATGCAGGTGGTATATTAGAAAAGGATGCTTTGTCTAATCTAACGGGGCAAGGTCAATCAAAATTATAATGGGACAGGATCAGGTGTTTAATGAGGAAAGGAAGTATGGATGATGAATTATAAAGTATTTATTTTGATCATTCTTATAATTATATTGCTCATAATAATGTTTGATAGATGGGAAACAGTTACAGAGATTGGCGAAAGCCCTTACCTGGTAAAACGAGATAAGCTAACCTCGGTAACCAGGGAATATCAACCTGACTCATATGTATATCAATCAAAACATGACCGCTATGTGGTTTCCCTGGCTACATTTATTTTAATTGGCGTAATAGCTTTAGCGGTAAATGAGCTATTTAAAGAAATGCGTTGGGCTAGAACCCCTGCGAAGGAACCTGAAATTGATTTAATTACAAATTCATCCTGGTATGGTTGGATAAAAGTAATTGCCCTTATCCTTATCGTAATAATGATTGTCCTATTCATAAATATTTTAAAAGTTCTACCTGCATTGCAATAGTATTAACGGCAGAAAAAAGAAAAAGTCAACTTGCTCTAATGCTGCCCCCTGCAGCAATTATCTCTTAGGTAGCAATTTTGGTTACAAGCAGGCTATTTTATAATCTCTCAATTTCATAAAACCAGCTACCCTAAATCACATTATTGATCTTCAATCTGTTTAAAATTGACATTGCTATATAATTTGCAAACCTGAATAAATCCCGAAAAACTCTGATTGACATTGACATAACGCTTTGCTATACTTGATGTTGCAAATTGCCCTGCTGGGAGGGGTGTCCGAGAGGTCGAAGGAGCTGGTCTTGAAAACCAGTGACCCGAAAGGGCCGTGGGTTCGAATCCCACCCCCTCCGCCAGGAGATAAACGGAGAGATGGCCGAGAGGTCGAAGGCGGTCGCCTGCTAAGCGATTAAGTGGGTAAAAGCCTGCTTCGAGGGTTCG
>SLQM01000155.1 GCA_007131435.1 Syntrophomonadaceae bacterium | reverse complement strand
CACCGGCCTTAAAGAATGGATTGATACTGGTATAGAAGTAAAGGGACTGGTAACCGCAGAGCTTTTAGTTAATATCTTTTTTCCGCGCAGCCCGCTTCACGATGGCGCAGTAATCATCCAGGGGAACCAGATTGTTGCTGCAGGGTGTTACCTGCCCTTAACCGAAGATTCCAACCTTGGGAAAGAGTTGGGCACCAGGCACCGTGCAGGGATAGGGATTACCGAGCATTCCGATGCCCTGGCTATAATTATTTCTGAAGAAACGGGTACTATTTCGATAGCCCATGACGGGGTATTGACCCGTTACCTGGATGAGAAGAAGTTGCGGGCAATGCTCACGGAGCTTTGTTCGCCAAGCCGCAGTGAAGGTTTTAGCCTCTGGTCTTGGAGGAGTGGTAAGTAATCATGGAAAAGTTTTTGCGCAGTAATATTTTTGCCCAGGGTATTGCCGTGTTTTTAGCAGTAATTTTGTGGCTCTTTGTAACCGGGGATAAAATAACCCGGACAACTCCGCAGCGTGAAGTATGGCGGGATGTCCCCCTGGTCGTTGAAAACCTGAGCCCTGATTACATAATTATTGATATGCCTTCCAGCGTGGATGTTACCCTTGAAGGGCTCCCTGATGATTTTGCCGATCTAACCCTGCAGGAAATAGAAGCCTTTGTAGACCTGTCAGGGAAAGGTTCTGGCAATCACCTGGTGAGAGTTGAAGGACGTCCGCCACGCGGGTTAGACCTGGTTATGCTTGAACCGGAGCAGGTCAGGGTAAGCCTTGAGGCTTACCTGAGCGAAGACTTTGAGATAGAAGTGGAGTTGATAGGTGAACCTGCTGATGGGTGGGAACTTGTTGAATACAATGTAATTCCCGAGACAGTGCTTGTTGGGGCTCCGGAAACGGTATTTGAAAGAATCGAGCGCATTATAATGGTTATTGATATTAGTGGAATGCGCCTTATTGAGAGTGTGGAGCTTACTCCATTAGTTTATGACGAAGAGGGCAACAGGATTAATAACCTGGTTATGGATCCCTCATTGATTACAGTTAGGTTCGAATTTGAGAGGGTAACGCCCGTGCAGGAGGAGAATGATTTAGGAGAATGATCTATATGAAGGGGGATTTTTATTGGGCAAACTATTTGGAACCGATGGCATCAGGGGTGTGGCAAATAGAGACTTAACACCTGAAATGGCTTTTAAAATTGGCAGAATAGCGGCCTGGATGCTGGGTCGTGAACGAGAGAACCCGATATTTTTAATCGGTAGAGATACACGCCTTTCCGGTAGTATGCTGGAGGGGTCTTTAACCGCCGGAATAACCTCGGCCGGTGGAGATGTAAGGCTGCTTGGTGTAGTTTCCACTCCCGCAGTAGCTTTTCTTACCCGTGATCTTAATGCAGCTGCAGGTGTTGTAATATCTGCTTCACATAATCCCATAGAAGATAACGGCCTCAAAATTTTTGACAGCCGTGGGTATAAACTTCCCGATTCCATAGAAAACAGCATAGAAGATTTCTATTTTAACGGTTCAGATCAAGTGCCCCGCCCGGAGGGGGCAAAGCTGGGGCAGGCGTATATTGATGGGGATGCCTTAGCCCGCTATGTGCGCTATTTAAAAAACAGCGCGGGAGCGCTTGATGGCTTGTATCTTATAATTGATTGTGCTCATGGCGCTGCCTGCCGTGTGGCAGGCGAACTATTTGAAAGCCTGGGAGCGAAAGTTAAATTGATTCATAACGTGCCTGATGGAAAGCTGATTAATGTCAATTGTGGCGCTACAGATACAAAGGATCTGCAGGATGTAGTGCTTCAGGAAAAGGCACACCTTGGGCTTGCCTTTGATGGGGATGCCGATCGCCTGATAGCCGTGGATGAAAAAGGCGCAGAGGTTGATGGCGATGCAGTAATGGCAATTTGTGCTGTTGAAATGGCCAGCAATAACCTGCTCAGGAAGAAGACTCTCGTCGCCACAGTTATGAGCAATGGCGGCCTGGATATCCTGGCTGAAAAACACGGTATTGAGGTGTTAAGAACAAGCGTTGGCGATAGGTACGTGTTGGAACAGATGGTAGAGGGTGGATATAACCTGGGTGGTGAACAATCGGGGCACATAATATTTTCCGATCACGCTACCACCGGGGACGGGCTCCTGACAGCCCTGCAGCTTTTAAGTATTGTTAATCGGAAACAAAAACCGCTATCCCAGCTTGCTTCCCAGCTTGAACGCCTGCCACAGGTCCTTGTAAATCAAAAAGTAGCGACCAAGGAAGGCTGGTCAGAAAATGTTGAAATTGCAAAAGCAATAGATGAAGTTGAAAATAAACTCGGCCGCCATGGGCGTGTACTGGTGCGCCCTTCCGGCACTGAACCGAAAATCCGTATTATGCTTGAAGCGCCCCTGGAAGAAGATAAACTTAAGGAATACGCTCATGAAGTAGCTGAAATTATTGCCAGGGAACAGTCTTAAACTTATATATTGCAGGGGGATTATTTATGTGCGGAATTGTTGGTTACACAGGCAGTAAGGCTGCCGGTGAAATATTAATTGATGGCCTGAAAAAACTAGAATACAGGGGATATGATTCAGCCGGACTGGCCATGCAGGCTGAGCACAAATTAATTATTAACAAGGCTGCCGGTTCAGTAGCTGACCTGGAAAAAAGAATAGAAGGGCAATTTGATCACATTACAGTCGGGATAGGGCATACCCGCTGGGCGACCCACGGAAAACCGACAGATATAAATGCACATCCTCACTGCAGCTGCTGTGAAGAGTTTGCCCTGGTCCATAACGGGATTATTGAAAACCATCAATCTCTACGAAACTGGCTAACAGAAAAGGGCAATCATAGCTTTACTTCAGAAACCGATACAGAAGTTTTAGCCCACCTGGTAGAAGAATATTATAATGGAGATTTGCTGGCTGCCGTACGACAGGCCGTGGCAAGGGTTGAAGGTTCATATGCCCTGGTTGTGATTACAGCCCATGAACCGGGAAGGATTGTCTGCGCCAGGCAGGACAGTCCCCTGGTTGTCGGGATGGGTGAAAACGAGAATTTTATCGCTTCCGACATTCCTGCCCTACTGGCTTATACCCGTAAGATTAAGGTTCTGGAAGACGGAGAATTTGCATCTGTATCAGCAGCAGAAATTAATATTTTTGACGCCCACGGAAACGGGATTGATAAAGAAATGCTGGAAGTATCCTGGGATATTGAAGCTGCAGAAAAAGGCGGTTATGATCATTTCATGCTTAAAGAGATCATGGAACAGCCTGCAGCAGTTAGAGAAACTATGCGCCAGCGTATAAATTTTGCAGATAAAAAAGTAGACCTCTCAGAAATCGAGTTAAGCTATGAAGAGATCGCAGCCCTGGAAAAAATACATATTGTGGCCTGCGGTACGGCCTACCATGCCGGCCTTGTAGGTAAAACCGTACTCGAAAAACTGACAGCGCTGCCGGTTGAGGTAGATGTGGCCTCTGAATTTCGTTATCGCGATCCCCTGCTCGGTAAGAACGACCTGGTTATTGTCATCAGCCAGTCAGGGGAAACGGCTGATACCCTTGCAGCTTTAAGGCTTGCCCGTAAGCAGGGGTTGAAGGTCCTTGCCATTACAAATGTTGTAGGCAGCTCTGTATCCCGGGAAGCAGACCTTGTTTTATATACCTGGGCCGGGCCAGAAATAGCAGTAGCGTCAACCAAGGCTTATTTAACCCAACTGGTTGCACTTTACCTGTTAGCTGTGCATTTTGGAACTGCCAGGGGCGTCCTCGGGGAAAATTCTATTACCAGCCTGGTTGAGGGGCTTACAACTTTGCCAGGGCACCTCGCCGCCATTTTAAGGGAAGAAAAAACCGGCAAGCTTCGTTCATATTGTGAACATCTTGCAAAATGGGATAATGCCTTTTTTGTCGGAAGAAACCTCGATTTCCCGGTAGCTATGGAAGGGGCCCTAAAATTAAAAGAAATATCATATATTCACGCCGAGGCTTATGCTGCTGGTGAACTGAAGCATGGCCCCCTGGCCCTTATAGTGGAAGGGGTGCCTGTTATAGCGCTGGTTACCCAGAAATCTGTAATTGAGAAAACCCTGAGCAATATCCAGGAGGTTAATGCCCGCGGAGGAGCTGTTTTTGCCATTACTTCTGAAGGGTTTGATGTGGTTGATGACCAGGTGGAATCTGTTTTTCATCTTCCCCCTGTCGAAGAGATACTTGCCCCTGTACTAAGTGCCGTACCGACTCAGTTGATAGCATATTATACTGCGCTGATACGCGGCAGTTCTATTGACAAACCCCGTAACCTGGCTAAAAGTGTAACTGTCGAGTAGATTACTGGGGATGAGAAAAAAGGATCTGAGCCCCGATGAATTATATGAAATTGCCCCGAAATAGATTTTCCCGGGGCAGAAAAGAAATAACGGAAGGCTATACAATAGGCCTGAAAGTTACCATGATATCAGGTATTGTATACAGCATAGCCATGCAAATGGCTATTATTCTTGTACCTCTTTATTCAATTAAACTTGGGCTCCCCCCACTGGGCCTTGCTTTCCTGATATCCCTTCCGGCGGTCTTTCAAATGGTGATCAGGTTGTTTGGCGGTATGCTGAACAATTATTTTGGGGAACGTTCAATTCTCAAGTTCAGTTTTTTATGTATTTCATTTGCCGGAGTGATATTTGTTGCCGGAGAATCAATGTGGAACCTCTACCTTGCCCAGCTGCTGCTGGCCCTTTCACGAGGGCTGTTCTGGAGCACTGCCCAGACTTATCTTTCCAAACTGCCCGAGGTTAAAGGAAGGCTTAACAAGGTATTTGGCCTTTATGAAGGCTCCGTTGCAATCGGTTCAACTTTAGGGTTAATTTTTGGCGGTTTCATGAACCAGTGGTTTGGTTTTACCGTGGCTTTTTCCTGTATTGTGGTAATCGGATTAATTAATTTCTTCCTCTGTAATATGCTACCCGAACTGCAGCAGCGCGACAGGCAGGAAGTTTTCCTGAAAGGGTTTAACAGCTTGTTGGAAGTTGCCAGGCATCGGCCCCTATACCTGGCCGGCATCTGCGCCTTTACGGCAGCGCTGCCGCTAAGCTTGATCGGTTCTTTTTACCCTGTTTACCTTGATTCGCTGGGTATAGAAAGTGGCATGATTGGGTTGATATCTTCTCTCAAGTCAGTGGGTTTGATTACTGCGGGAATGTTCATCGCCCGTTTTTTGGATAGGCTCAACCTGGTTGTTTCATACAGCTTCAGCCTGGTGCTGGTAGGGTCTACATTGATCTTAACCCAGATGTTTTCTACCCCGGTGCCCCTGGCTGCAGTTATAGTTTTTACCGGCCTCGGGTCTGGCATTTCAAGTGTTCTGTACCAGAGTTTAACTTCAAAGTACAGCACGGATAATAACCGGGGCTCAGCAATGGCTTTTACTACAAACTTCTGGTCCCTCTCTCACCTGGTAACACCGGTGATGTTCGGAGCTGTGACGGAATACATGGGTATTTCATATTCATTTCTGATTGCGGGTGTTTCTATCCTGGTGCTCGGCTTCCTGGGTACTTTTTCATTCCGCTGGTTCACTGCTGCTTAACTGCACCTCGAATGAAGGTGTTTTTTGCTGCAGGTTGAATTATAATATATCCGTAGATTAAGATTATCTATCTGGAAAAAGGAGATTTTCATGTCCGAGAAGAGAGAAGAAGATCTGAAAACAAATTTTATTTACACCATGATTAAAGAGGACCTGGAAAAAGGTGCCCTGCAGGGAAGCCCGGTGCATACCCGTTTTCCCCCGGAACCGAATGGCTACTTGCATATCGGGCATGCCAAGGCTATATTGCTGAACTATGGAATTGCGCAGGATTTCAATGGTAAATTTAATCTGCGCTTCGATGATACCAACCCGATCAAGGAAGAGCAGGAATTTGTTGATTCGATCAAAGAAGATATAAAATGGCTTGGAGCAGACTGGGAAGACAGGCTTTTTTTTAGCTCTGATTATTTTGAAGTTAAATATCAATTCGCCATAAGGCTGATTAAGGCTGGGCGAGCCTACGTCTGTGATTTAAACCAGGAAGAGATCCGGGATTACAGGGGAACGCTCACTGAACCGGGTAAGGAGAGCCCCTACAGGAACCGGCCGGTTGAAGAAAACCTGGATTTATTTGAAAGAATGCGCAAAGGGGAGTTTCCTAACGGCAGCAGGGTTTTGCGGGCAAAGATAGATATGGCATCTGGCAACCTGAACATGCGCGATCCGGTACTTTACCGCATCCTGCACGCAGAGCACCATAGAACCGGTGACCGGTGGTGTATCTATCCGATGTATGATTTTGACCACCCCTTTTCAGACTGTCTCGAAGGCATTACCCACTCACTCTGCTCAATTGAATATACAGATCACCGCCCGCTGTATGATTGGATTGTTGACAATGCAGTCGAGCTGATGCCGGAAGAGGTAAAGTATCGTTCCCGGCAGACAGAGTTTGCCCGTCTTGATATGACCTTCACGGTAATGAGTAAAAGAAAGCTGCGCCGCCTGGTAGAGGAAGGTTTCGTTGACGGGTGGGATGACCCGCGCATGCCAACTATTGCCGGCCTGAGAAGGAGGGGTATTACCCCTCAGGCGATAGCTGACTTTCAGCAGCGGGTTGGAGTTTCAAGGGCAGACAGCACGGTTGACCTGGCCCTGTTGGAACACTGTATAAGACAGGAACTGGAAAACACTGCTCCCAGGCTGATGGTAGTGCTTGACCCATTGAAAGTAGTTATCACAAACTGGCCGGATGATAAGACTGAACTGTGCCAGATGGAGAATATACCTGGCAATGAAAGCGCAGGTTCCCGTGAAGTTCCTTTCAGCAGAGAAATTTATATAGAACGTGATGATTTTATGGAAGATCCTCCGAAAAAATATTTTCGCCTGGCCCCGGACCGGGAAGTGCGCCTTAAAGGGGCTTATGTCATCCGTTGTGACAGGGTTGTTAAGGATTCAGAAGGTAATATAGCTGAACTGCAATGTTCTTATGATCCCCAGACCAGGAGCGGTTCGGATACGAGCGGTAAAAAAGTAAAAGGGGTAATCCACTGGGTATCGATTAAAGATGCGACAATGATCGATGTTAATCTATATGATAATTTATTTACGGTAGAGAACCCGGAAGAAGATGATGAAAAAGATTTTATCAGCCATATTAACAATCAGTCCCTGGTGGTTTCTGAAGATATTCCAGCTGAGCCTGCTATTGCGGATGTTCCCGCCGGAAGCCGTTTCCAATTTATGCGTAAAGGATATTTCTACCTTGATCCCGGGATAAATAATCGCAACAAACCAACTTTTAATCGCATTGTCCAGCTGCGGGATAGCTGGGCCAAGATGAAAAAATAGGAAAACAAATTAGGCAACAGGAGGTTTAACCGGTGCTGTCAGCTGAACAGTATATAGAGTCACTGCGGGATGTAAAATATAAGGTGTACCTTTTTGGGGAACTGGTTGACAACCCGGTCGACCATCCCATTATCAGGCCTTCCATAAATGCTGTTGCCAAAAGCTATGAACTGGCAGGTGAAAAGCAGCATGAAGAGCTGATGACAGTTAAATCAAGCCTGACCGGGAAAAGAATAAACCGTTTTACCCACCTGCACCAGGGTTGTGAAGATTTAATTAACAAAATTAAAATGCAGAGGTTGCTTGGCCAGAAGACAGCAGCCTGCTTCCAGCGCTGTGTAGGGTTTGACGCTTTTAATGCCGTAGACAGTGTAACCTGTGAGATGGATCATGAATTGGGGACTGATTACCATAAAAGGTTCCGGGATTTCTTGCTGCAGGTGCAGGAAAAAGATTTGGTTGTTGACGGGGCAATGACCGACCCCAAGGGCGATCGTTCCCTGCGCCCCCACCAGCAGGCAGATCCCGATCTTTACTTGCGGGTGGTGGATAAGCGCAGCAATGGGATTGTTGTCCGGGGGGCAAAAGCGCACCAGACCGGTGCCCTTTCGTCGCATGAAATCCTGGTGATGCCAACGGTGGCGATGGGGGAAGAGGATGCTGATTACGCCGTATCTTTTGCCGTACCCAGCGACAGCCCGGGAATAACCTATATTTACGGGCGGCAATCCTGCGACACCCGGAAACTGGAAGAAGGGACCATGGATGTTGGAAACTGCCGCTATGGCGGTCACGAATGCCTGGTTGTTTTTGAAGATCTCTTTGTCCCCCATGAACGGGTTTTCATGTGTGGTGAGTACAGCTTTACCGCAGCCCTGGTCGAGCGCTTTGCTGCATACCACCGTCAAAGCTACGGTGGCTGCAAGGTAGGAGTGGGTGATGTATTAATCGGGGCCGCCGCTCTTGCTGCCGAATATAACGGGGCAGCTAAGGCTTCGCATGTGAGGGATAAAATTATAGAAATGCTGCATTTAAATGAAACGCTGTTTGCCTGCGGTTTGGCCTGCTCGGGGCAGGGTGCCCCTACTGCTTCCGGCACTTACCTGGTCGACATGCTGCTGGCTAATGTGTGCAAGCAAAATGTTACCCGTTTCCCCTACGAGATAGCCCGCCTGGCAGAAGATATAGCCGGGGGTTTAATGGTTACCATGCCTTCTGAAAAAGATTTTCGCCATCCCCTGGTAGGACCCTTGCTGGAAAAGTACCTGAAGGGCGTTGGCGATGTGCCGACAGAACATCGGCTGAGGGTTCTCAGGCTAATTGAAAACCTGACCCTCGGTGCAGCGGCAGTAGGTTACCGCACTGAATCGCTGCACGGTGCCGGTTCGCCGCAGGCCCAGCGGATCATGATCCAGCGGCAGGGCAACCTGGAAGAAAAGAAGAAACTGGCAAGGATAATAGCGGGGATTGAAAAGGAATAACAGGAGGCAGCCTAATGACAGATAACAGCAGGGCTTATTCAATTTATACAAACGAAAAACAGGATAAATTAAAAGGTAAACTTGAAGATCTGTTCCGGGGATTATTGAAGACTAAAGGGGTGAACCTGGCATTCACTGCTGTTGAGAGTGGAGACGGATCATTTTACTGGGCGCGGGCTGAAGCCAGGGAAGGAAATGGTGCCCAGTTAAAGCCCGAATCACCTTTCTGGATTGCCAGTATAACCAAGCTGTTTATAGCAGCTGCAATCCTGAAGCTGCAGGAGAAAAAAGAGTTGAACATTGATCATCCCGCCAGGGAATACCTGCCCCAGGGGTTAATAGAAGGAACCCACAAGGCTAAAAATGGCCCAGATAAAAGTGGCCAGATTGCCATCCGGAATCTCTTAGGTCATACCTCCGGTCTGCCAGACTATATCGAGATAAAGCCGAAAGGTGGAAAAAGCCTATTCGAATTGGCCTTGGATGAGGGTGATCTTTCCTGGACTATCGATGAATCTATGCAGATCGTAAAAGACGCCGGCAAGCCACTTTTTGATCCGCAACCCCTGGATAGGCATAATAAAAAGGCTCGTTATTCCGATACAAACTTTCAACTTTTAATAGCAATTATTGAGGAAGTTACAGGCAAGCCAATTGAACTTGTTTTTAAAGAGATGTTTTATAAAACGCTTAACATGCAAAGCACCTATCATCCGGGATCATCGCCTATAAATCCGGACACTCCTCCGCCTGCACCTGTGTGGGCCGGTGATAAAAAGCTGAGTGTCCCCCTGGCCATGAAATCTTTTGGAGATCTATACAGCACGCTTGCGGACTTGCTGAACTTTATGCGCTCCTTATATAGCGGCGCTATATTTGAAGACCCTAAGACCACTGAGTTGATGCGTAAAGAGTGGAATCGTTTCGGTTTCATGATCAGCCCTATTGCTCCCGGATGGCCGATAGAATATGGCCTTGGCATGATGAGGTTTGAAATACCGCGGTTTGCTTCGCCCTTCAAAGCTATTCCAGCGGTAATCGGCCATACAGGGGCATCCGGAACATGGCTTTTTTACTGCCCCGGGGTTGACCTTTACCTGGCAGGTGCGGTCAGCCAGGTTGAAGCGGCAGCTGTGCCTTATCGCTTTGTCCCTAAAGCACTTAGCCTTTTAAGTGCTAAGTAGGCGGCAAATTATTATTCCTTGCGAAGAATGCCCCTTATTGATATAATTCATATAAAATTTATAGGAAATATCTATAGAACAGATTTTTAAGGAGCTGAAACTGGAATGGGGAAAATTTTTGATGATATTACCCGGGTAATAGGAAGCACTCCACTGGTCAGGCTAAATCGGCTAACTACCGGTATAGAGGCAACTGTTGTCTGTAAGTTGGAATCACATAATCCCCTTGGCAGTGTTAAAGACCGGATTGCCGTTAATATGATTGATGCAGCCGAAAAAGAAGGTAAAATTGGTGCAGATACAATTATTCTTGAGCCAACCAGCGGGAATACCGGTATTGGCCTGGCTTTTGTCTGCGCTTCCAGGGGCTACCGCCTGGTACTGACCATGCCTGAGACGATGTCTGTTGAACGCCGTCAGCTTTTAAAAGCCTTGGGTGCTGAACTGGTTTTGACCCCTGGGTCAGAAGGGATGCCAGGGGCAATTAAACGGGCAGAAGAAATGGCAGCAGAAGATGCGAAATATTTTATACCCCAGCAGTTTAAAAACCCTGCCAATCCTGCCATCCACAACGCAACCACGGCAGAAGAAATATGGAGCGACACCGAAGGAAAGGTAGATACATTCATAGCCGGGGTAGGAACCGGGGGGACGATAACCGGCGTTGCCAGAAACTTGAAAGAAAAGAAAGCCGGTTTTAAAGCGATAGCTGTAGAGCCGGCCAGCTCACCTGTTTTGTCGGGCGGGGAAAAGGGGCCGCATAAAATACAGGGAATAGGTGCCGGCTTCATACCGGACATTCTCGACCTTGAATTAATAGATGAGATAATCCAGGTTGATGATGAAGATGCTGCAGCAACAGCCCGCCGCCTGGCCAGGGAAGAAGGAATTTTTGTTGGTATTTCTTCCGGGGCGGCTGTTTTTGCAGCGCTGCAGGTTGCTGCCCGCCCGGAAAGCGAAGGCAAACTGGTAGTTGTGATTCTGCCCAGCACCGGTGAGCGCTATTTAAGCACCGGCCTCTTCGACGATCCAGAGTAAAAAAATTTCGGGACACAATGAAAATTATTTATTTAAAAATTTTCATTGTGTCCCGAAATTATGCCCGAAATTATGCATGAAATTATGGTCCCAAAATTATGTCCTTGACTGGAGGTGTTGATAAATGTAGATTTAAGTTGCTGGAGAAAAAAACACAAAGGAAAAGGTTGGAAAATGAAGCTTGTAGTGCTATCTGAATCGGAAAAAGAAAAGATTCACCAGGAAAGCTTAAAAATTCTCGAATTAATAGGGGTGTCATTTAAAAGCGATAGAGCCCTAAAACTTTTGGGCGCTTCCGGAGCCCGGGTTGATACCGGCTCCAATATGGCCTGGTTTGACCGGGATGTCGTTGAGTCGGCAATAAAAAAAGCCCCAAAATCATTCACCCTGGGCGCCAGAAATAGCAAGTATAATTTTGAAATGCCTTCCACCTTCACTGGTTATACTCTTGATGGGACAGCGAGCTTTGCCGTTGATTTTGAGACCGGTGAAAGGCGTTACGGTACTTTAAAAGATATAGAGCTCGGCTCGCGGGTTTTCGATACAGTAGAGCTGGGAACGGTTAACTGGCCCCCCGTAATAGCGGCAGATGCTCCCCAAACAACAAGGGTACTGCATGAATTTCTTACTGTAGTCAAGTATACTTCGAAACATGTTCAGCATGAGCTGCACAGGCCGGAAGAAGTGCCATATTTTATCGAAGCCCTGAAGTGTATACTGGGCTCAACCGAAGCTGTCAGGGAAAGAAAGATCTGCTCTGTTTGCTATTGTCCGGTAGCTCCCCTTACACATGAAGGACCGATGAGCGAGGCATGCATGCAATTAATTGAGTACGACATGCCTGTCTTATTACTTCCCATGCCGGCATGTGGATCTACAGGCCCGGCAAGCCTGTTTTCTAATATATCCCTCGCCAATGCTGAAGCGCTTTCAGCCCTGGTTTTATTCCAGCTGGCAAAACCAGGTTCACCGCTGATTTTTGGAGCTGCCTCGGGGACAATGGATTACAGGACAGGTGCTTTCCTGGAAGGAACTCCGGAAATGGTAATTCAAACTGCCGCGCTGGGTGAAATGGCCCGTTTTTACGGATTCCCCAATACCCAGGCTGGATGCTTAACTGACTCATCTTATCCCGGTGCAGAAGCGGTGATGGAGAAAACAGCAACTACGCTGCCCCTTGTCCTAAGCGGTGCTGACCTGGTTAATGGGATGGGTGAACTTGAAACCAGCCAGCTGCTTGTCCTGGAGCAGATTATTGTCGACGAGGAAATTGCCCTTCGCTGCAAGAGGCTAAAGGATGGGGTTGCTGTAAGTGATAATACCGACCTTTTCAAAGACCTTTTAAAAGTTGGCCCTGGCGGGCACTTTCTTGCAGAAGAAAGCACATTTCAATCCTGCCGCAGTGATGAATTTTACCAACCGGGCCTCTTTGATCGCAGCAGTTTTCAACAGTGGGTGAAAGCTGAAAATAGCGATATATATGAGCAGGCCAGGAGAAAAGTAGCCGACATACTTGCTGCACCGCCTCTTAATCCATTACCGGATAAAGTGGGTCAGTCCATAGATGACATTCTGAAAAGAGCGGAAGCGGAGCTTTAAGTTTAATGATAATAGATTTAATTGTTTTTCAGCTTATCTTCCACTGATTTTATTTTTTGCTCAATTGTACCCTTTTTATCCCTACGGTCATCTATTTTTATACTTGTGCTAACCCTTAAAGCCCCTTTGGAAAAAGGTATTTCATGCAGGCGGCGGATCAAGGATAAAATTTGATCCAGGTCGCCCTCAATAATTGTTCCCATTGCAGTTAGTTCGTATTTAAGCTCTCCACTATTATCCCTGAGCTCTTTTTCACAGGCGGCTACAAAAGGGCTGATACTGGTACTACCTGTGCCCAGGGGAACAATTGAAATTTCTACAACGGCCATCAAAATCACCTCCACCTTTTTTTATTTTCTTTAGCTTGGCTTAGCTTGAAAAAGGTTACTTTTTATCTAGGATATCATAGAATGGCGGATTTTGTTGGTTTAATTTATTATATTATCATTGCTGATAATCTGGCTTTTTAGCCATTATGAATCTAAAAGGGTTGCCTGGTTAATAGCCCTGTTGTATGATCTTTCCTGTAAAGACTTATAAAAAACTGCTCTACTTTAAGATTAAAAGTAAGTGTCATTTTCTAAGCAAAATTTAGAGAGGGGCGATAATAATGCAGGATAATAAGAATATCCAATGCAGCTGTCCGAATACAGAGTGCCCACGACATGGTAATTGCGAAGATTGCACCGAACACCACCTGATCCATGAAAAGGAGCCCCATTGCCAGAGGGAAGAGATAGATTCTAATTGAGCTGATTAATATATTCAGCCTGTGGTTTTTAATCAAAAAATTATTTAGCGACTTTTCTTTTTACAGGCCATCTGGTAAAGTCTAAACAGCTAAATGGTCAAGTAATATTTAAAAGCTGAAGTAAGGGAGTTGGTTAAGGTGGGCACTTTAGCCTGGTTAAATGGTAATTTTTGTGAACTTGACGATGCAAAAGTCGGAGTTCAGGACAGGGGTTTTCTATTTGGTGACGGGGTATATGATGTTATTAAAATTTACTATGGCCGTCCATTTAGCTTACAGGCCCACCTGGAAAGGCTGCAAAGAAGTTCGCTTGCCATAAGCATAGACATACCTTATTCACTGGAAGAAATTGAAGTGGTAATCGGAAGCTTAATTAAGGATAGTAAATGTATGAGCGGTTTTGTATACATGCAGGCCACCAGGGGTTGTGCGCCGCGTGATCATTATTTCCCCAGCGGAGTTACACCCACGCTGCTTATTTATGTCCTGGATATCGGCATGCCTGCATCAAGGGATAACCTTACACCCACTGATTGTATAACCCTGCCTGATGAACGCTGGATGAACTGCCACATCAAATCAATTAATCTCTTGCCAAACATCCTGGCCCTGCAGAAAGCAAAAGAGGCAGGTGCCGGAGAAGCGATACTTTACAGGGCCGATGGTACAGTTACCGAAGGCACAAGAACTAATATTTTTGCCGTGGTTGATGGTACTGTTCGCACCCACCCGGAGTCAAGGCATATTTTAACGGGAATAACAAGGAATATCGCCCTGGATATTTTACATAACGGCAATATAAGGCTAGCAGAAAAAGCATTTACCATAGAGGATCTAAGTGAAGCTTCAGAGGTATGGACAACTTCTACCGGCCTTGAAATTGCTCCGGTTAAAAATATTGATGGGCAACTGGTAAATAAAGTCGTTCCCGGCCCGATCTGTAGTTTCCTGATCGAGGAGTTTTGGAAAAAGATAGAAGTAGAGTGCTGTGGCTGAGAGGCCATTGGATCATGCTATTCCTTGAAAATTCTTATCCATAGGCTACAATATCCAGGAACTCCTTATGCAGTCTGCCGTTAGAAACGGCAACTCCAGCGCTGTCCAGGTTTAGCTGGTTTCCGAAATGGTCACTGCACTCCCCACCGGCTTCATTCACAATGAGCATACCGGCAGCAAAATCCCATATGGAAATTTTATACTCAAAATAGGCATCAAACCGGCCGCAGGCTACCCAGCATAAATCGAGGGCAGCGCTGCCAAAGCGGCGAATGCCGTGAACGTTTGCTTCGAACAGCTTTTCTATGCTGGTTAACGTGTTGCGCATCATTTCGCCCCGATCATAGTAGAAACCGGTAGCTACAATTGCTTCATTGATTGATCGGGCTTTTGAAACCTGAATTGGCTTTTCATTCAGGAAGGCGCCGCCTGCGAGTGATGCAGAAAACATTTCATCCCTGGATGGGTCGTAGATTACGCCGGCCTGAACCTTGCCTGAGCGGGCATAAGCTATTGAAATACTGAAGTGGGGGATTGTATGGGCAAAATTATTTGTTCCGTCCAGAGGATCGATTATCCAGAGGTCTGGCTCACCGCTCTTTGCCCTTAAGTCCTCTTCTTCAGCTATGATGCTGTGCTTTGGAAAATGATCTCTTATTGTCCTGGTAATGAGATCCTGAGCAGCAAGATCGGCTTCTGTAACCAGGTTATTTTCTGCCTTGAGTGAAACTGAAGAGCCACCCTCTTGTTCTATAATTATCATTCCTGCTTTTCGGGCTGTCTCCTGTGCCAGTTGAAGCAGTTGAGTCAGGTTGGAGTTCATTAGAATTTTCCCCTTCATGCAGAGTATAAGTCTCCAATATTGTAACATATAATATTGGCCGGTGAAGTTGAGCTTGCCTGAATAGCCAGTTTAGCATATTATCAATTATTAAAGGGCAATTTATTTAGGAGTTTGATTTAGTGGGAGGTTACCTGATTGGAACTTAAACAACAGGCTAAACAGTTGGCGGCTGAAAATATTATAGTTGATGCCCACCTTGATCTGTTAAAAGATCTGCATTACCAGAGAAGTCAAGGACAAAATAAAGTCTTTGAAACCGACTACCTGGAAGATTTTAAACGGGGCGGGGTGAACGTTGTTGTATCATCTATCTTTGTTGATGATGAATATGTCCCCGATATGGCATTAAGGGTTGCGCTTGACCAAGTTAGCTGCTTATACCAGGAGTTGGAAGAATCTCCGGGTATAATTGCCTTATGTAAAAACTTTAAAGATATTAAGATGGCTATTGAACAGGAAAAAGTAGCTATTCTGCTCTCTTTTGAGGGTGTAGAACCGCTATTAAATGATTTACACCTGCTGCAGATTTTTTATGAACTGGGAGTAAGGCTGATCGGTATGACCTGGAGCCGGCAGAACTACGCAGCCGATGGCAGCCGTTTCCTGGTTGAAAAAAGGGGAAGAGAAGGCGGAATAACTGAATTCGGGGCTAAAATACTGGACTTTGCTGCAAACAAAGGTATGTTGATCGATCTGTCACATATCAACGATACTGGTTTTTGGGATATTCTAAATTTATATCAAGGGCCGCTGATCGCTTCACACTCAAATTCCCGAAAACTCAATGATATTCCGAGGAATTTATCTGATGATATGATCAAGGCCATTGCTAAAACAGGCGGAGTTATCGGGATTAATGCCATCAGTATTGTAGCGGCACCTTCCGATGACAACATTGGTCTTCACAGCCTGGTTGATCACATTGAGCATGTTGCTCAACTGGTCGGGCCGGAACATGTTGGTTTTGGCTTTGACCTCTGTAAAAAAATTAGCGCTATTTATGACAGCCCCCTGGCGCATAAGATGGAACGCAAACCTTTTGATATTTTAGATGATTACAGCGATATTCACGACCTGCTTGAGATAATGATTGCCAGGGGCTTTTCTGATGAAGATATTAAGAAAATATGTGGAGCCAATTTCTTGCGTGTGTTTGAAAAGGTCTTTCGCAGATAATCATTGTTAGGGCGCTATTTTTTAAGAGGGGTGGAAATGTGAAGGATAGAGTAATTAAGCTGTGCTTAATAGGTTTTGGCAATTCGGGTCGGGAGCTGTGCCGTATTTTACTCGAGCGGAAAGAAAAGATAAAAGCGCTGACCGGTTATATAGTTAAGGTTGCTGCGGTGGCAACGAAAAGTAGGGGCAATCTTTTAGATCCCGGTGGCATTGATTTAAGCAGATTACTTGAAATGGCTGAAAAACAGACTGGATTCCAGGGCCATTCAAACCTCTTCCAGGGCGATACAGCTGAGGTTATAAAAGCATCTGGAGCAGATGT
>SLQM01000008.1 GCA_007131435.1 Syntrophomonadaceae bacterium | reverse complement strand
CGGAACAAAAACGGTCCACCATCCGGATGTTTTTATTTCCATCTCAGCACGAAATGAGCTGACCAGCAAACCTACACTGGGAAGAGTCCATAAAACGGCGATTACGATCAGGGCCAGACGCACCAGGCCCTTTGAAAAAAAGGCACTAACCTTATTTTTTTTCATCGCGTTTCCTCCGTTTCCCTAAACCGTTTCACATTGTAATACATGATCGGTATAGTAGCCAATAGAAGAATTACTGCTATAGTACTGGCTCGGCCAAAATCCCTGAAACGAGCGATTTCCTTAATCATACGGCTTGCCACAACTTCGGTTCCATAATTACCGTTAGTCATGACCCAGACTATATCAAAAATTTTTAGGGTTAGAATAAGAATTGTCGTTGACACTGTTACAATAGTAGAGCGAATTGTGGGTATAATAATCCTGAAGAAAACCTGAACATCATTGGCACCGTCAATTTGAGCTGACTCGATAATTTCCTGGGGCACACCTTTGATGGCTGAAGATAAAAGAACCATGGCAAATCCGGTTTGAAGCCAAATTAATACAACCATAAGCATAAAATTATTCCAGGGTTGATTAATCAGCCAGCCAACAGGCTCAAATCCCAACCAAACTACTACAGCATTGAGCATCCCAATTTGGTCTCGCCCTGCAGGTACGAAGGCATAAATAAAGCGCCAGATAACACTGGCTCCGACAAATGAGATGGCCATTGGCATAAAGATCAAGCTTTTTACCAGTTTCTCATAACGTATACTTTCAACAAGGATTGCAATTAACAAACCAAACCCAACACTTAACGACGTCACTATGATCATCCAAAGGATACTGTTGATAGCTGCCTGTGACATCGCTGGATCTGTAAAAGCAAAAATATAGTTGTCAAAACCGACAAAGTTTGTACTGGTTCGATCAAAAAAACTGAGGTAAGCGGAACGGATCACGGGAAATACCAGGTAAAAAAACAGAACAGCAAGGGCAGGACCAACAAAAACAAAAGGACGTATCAGCATTTTCCAGCGGTCAGACAGCAGGGACTCAACAAAAAGGTTGGTAGAATAATACAGGGCCCATACTCCCCCTATGCCTATCATTAAAGCAACAACCACAATAACCAGTTTATTGGCATCACTGGCCCTTAGGAACATGAAACCGTAATAAAGTATCAACAAAGTTATTACTGGAACTATAACTGAGGCAGTTATACGAAAAGGTACAAGCGCAACTCTTTCCAGCAGGGAAAGCGTGGAATTAGAAGTATTGTTCTTTAACATCTCAAGCCTCCTTTAAGCAGTTTGAGGGTGGTCTATATTCAGACCACCCTCAAACTACAATATTTAACTTAGTCAGGCCATGTGGCGTCTATTCTTTCTAAAGTTGTGTCAAGATCCTGACCACTAACCCAGTTGACAACTTCAGTCCAGAAGGACCCTGCTCCTACAACACCGGGCATCAGGTCTGAGGCATCAAAACGAAATACATCTGCATTGGTCAGAATTTCTGCCTGGGTCCTGGTTATTTCATCAGGATACCAATCCAGCGGAACACTGTTGTTCGGAGACAAGAAACCGCCTGCATTAGCCCAGTATTCTACTGCTTCTGCTGTGGCAAGGTATTCCAGGAAAGCAACCACTTCAGGGTTATCATTAGTTACAGCAAAAACATCACCTGCGCCTAAAACAGGACGCCCCTGCTCTTCATCAATCGGCGGCAGGTAGAACGCATTGACATGTGAGGCCAGGTCTTCCTGCACGTAGTCAGGGAAGAATCCTGCGATGAAACTGGCCTGACGATGCAGGTATGCTCCCGGGGGATCTTCAAACAGGGGTAGCGCTGAATCGCCAAAGGGACTGGTTAAAATTGCAGTTGTTCCTCCGAGCACATAATCGGGATTAAAGAAAATTTCCCCTGCAATCTCAAAAGCACGTCTCACTTCAGGACTGTTAAAGGGCAGCTCGCCGGCAACCCACTGGTCATATTTCTCAGGGCCAGCGGTGCGAAGCATAATATCTTCAATCCAGTCTGTGCCAACCCAGCCTGTGGCTGTTGCACTTTCCATACCGATTGTCCAGGGAGTAAGACCATCTGCAACCATTTGGTCAGAAAGAGCAATCATTTCGTCCCAGGTCTCGGGGATAGTATAACCCCTTTCTTCAAATTCGGGCACGGGGTACCAAACCAGGCTTTTCATGGAGGCCCTGTACCAAACACCATACAGGGTGCCATCTACTGTTCCCAGGTCGATCCAGGCATCCGAGTAATTTGCTTCAAGCGCTCCAACATCAATGATCGTTGCCAGGTCAACAAGGCTGCCTTCACGGGCCAGGTCAGCCATTAGACCGGGCTGGGGGAACATTACCACGTCAGGTGGGTTTCCACCCTCTACCCTGAGGGTAACTAACTGCTCAAAATCACCTGAACCTTCATAGACAACATTGATACCTGTTGCTTCTTCGAAGGGTTTCATGGATTGGATAAAACGTTCTGCGTCCTGGTCTATAATAGCCCCCAGTACTGTTACAGTCCTACCGGACAGGTCGTCGTCCGTTGCAGGAGTATCATCCGGAGTATCATCCGGAGCATCATCGACTGGCGCTTCATCAGCTGGGCCACACCCGGCTATCATGAAACCAACAACCATGACTACTGCTAACATGTAAATCAGAAAATGTTTTGCTCTCATGCTTATTATTTCCTCCTCTTTATGCTTACAAATAATTTTACAATACAGCCACCTCTTGAGTTTACCTACTTTACAACACCCCCATTTATGATTTTACTGCATCATTGACTGCTGCAATAAAATCAGCAGCGAATTATTTCCTCACCCTTATTGCTTAAATGACCATTAGTGCTATCTCTATAAACAATTTCATGAGGTAATATTTGCTCCCATTTTACTATTATTTCTCCTTCTATTAGATCGATCAGGTTATTAGAAGCAAACCGCCCCATGTCCTCTATTGGCTGCCTGACCGTGGTAAGGGCGGGGTGATAAAAAGAAGCCATTGGAACATCATCAAACCCGGCAACCTCTATGTCTTCAGGCACCCTCAAGCCGTGATCAATAATAGCTTTGATTGCTCCAAAGGCCATCAGGTCGCAGGCTACAAAAAGCGCCTCCAGATCGGTCGTTTCCTGCAGCAGTTCCCTGGTTACCAGGTATCCATCCATAGTTTCCAGTGAACCTTCTTTTACCAGGCTTTCGTCATATTTAATTCCATGGTCTTTTAATGCTTGCCAGTAACCGACAAAGCGATCCCTTCCTGTCAATTGATCCAGAAAGGAGGCCCTGATCATCCCTACACGGGTATGACCTTTTTGAAGGAAGTAGCTTGTCATGTCATAAGCAGCTCTATAATTGTTGATCATAATACCGATCACGTTTTCCTGGTTGCAGCTAACATTAACCAGGGCTATTGGCAGATCAACGTACTTAAAGAACCTCTTATGCTCATCCAGCAAATTTGAAGTTAAAAAAACGATGCCATCGACTCTCTTATCTTTCAGCATCGTTAGTAGTTCAAATTCTTTTTTTGCAGACCCATGGGAGTTGGAAATGATAATATTGTAACCCTTGCTGTAAGCAACCTCCTCTATTCCTTTAACAAGGACGGAAACAAACAGGTTGGCTATATCAGTAACAACGACCCCGATAGTCCGACTTTTTTTATAAACCAGGCTTCTGGCAGCAGGATTTGGCTTAAAATCAAGCTCCCTGATTGCCTTCATCACTCGCTGGCGGGTTTCTTCACGAACCGGTTTCGAATCATTTAAAACCCTTGATACAGTTGCTTTTGATACGCCGGCCCTTTTAGCTACCTCATCTATTGTTGCTGCCATTAGGCTCCCCTCCTAGCCTGATATTATTATAGGAAACCGGTTTCCCACTGTCAAGCTTTTTTTTGAATTGGCTGAATTAATTAAATTTCGCCTGGGGCAATTTTAATTCTTTACAGTCCGTATAAAAGAAGGCGCAGCCCGGATAGCTGCGCCTAAAGCAATATATAAAAAAAGAGGGGGTCACTGTTATTATGAACGATTATTGTTACAGCCTGATTGCAGGAATGTTTAAATCAGGTTAAATTGCTATTCATTCAAATTTTTCTTTTCTCCGGTGACCAAAAATATTACTTCCTCGGCTATATTTGTGGCATGGTCTGAGATACGTTCCAACCAGCGCCCGACGAACAGCAGGTGAGTTGCCTGGGTAATAGTTTTCGGGTTTTCCATCATGATGGTAAGCAGTTCGCGGAAGATCTGGCCGAAAAGGTTATCCACCTCATCGTCATCCTGCCCTACTGCTATTGCCAGTTCAACATCCTGTCGCACATAGGCATCCAGGGACTGTTTGACCATCTTCTGGCTCAGGGTGGCCATTCTCGGTATGTCAACCAGGGGTTTGATTAAAGGTTGATCGGCGATGCGCAGCGTTATCTTGGCAATGCTTGTAGCATAATCGGCCATCCTTTCAAGATCGTTGACCATTTTAAAAAGGGTGGCCACACGGCGCAGGTCTTTGGCCATCGGCTGCTGTGTAGCTATGACCTCTAGGCATTTTTCCTCGATTTCATTTTCTAAATCATCAATTATGTCATCTGCATCAATGACCGCCTGGGCTAAAAACATATCCTGTTTTTTTAGCGATTCTATTGAACGTGCAATAGATTCTTCAACCAGGCTGCCCATATGCTGCAGCCTTTCCTGCAGGTGACCCATTTTTTCTTCATATACTACTTTT
>SLQM01000160.1 GCA_007131435.1 Syntrophomonadaceae bacterium | reverse complement strand
CTGCCATCAGCTATTACTTCAAAATAGTGGGCAATACCCAACTGCTCAACCACGGCCGGTGCATTTTTACTGGCCGAGGCAAGGGCAAGCCCGAAGCTCATCTCTTTAAGTTTTTTTAAGAGATCGATCGCCCCGGGAAGTAAATCTTTCTCGCTTATTGTTTGAATAAAGTCCCTGTAATAACCGTTTTTACGATCCATCATTTCCTGCATTTTTTCTTCAGGGACTGTGCTCCCTTTCAGGATCAGCTCCAGTGAAGCCCGGCGCGAGACCCCGCGCAGCTTTTCATTATCTTCACGGTTAAAACTAAATCCTTCTTCTTCAGCAAGGCGTTTCCAGGCCAGGTAATGATATTCAGCTGTATCAGTCAGCACACCATCGAGGTCAAAGATAAAAGCTTTAATCATTTCAGGAGCGCTTCTTCAGTTTCAACATCGAATAGGTGAACTTTTTCCTCTACAAAGTGCACTTTGACCTGATCTCCAACCTTCACGTCCAGTTCAGGATCAACTCTTGCTATAAAAGGACCGCTGCCCATATTTAAAAATAAATTAGTTTCAGATCCTAACAACTCAGTTACTTCAACTTTAGCAACATTCTCACCAGATGATTCTCCTGGTGTAACCTGGATATGCTCAGGCCTTATCCCAAAAACAACATCTTTTTTAGCATAATTGGCCTGCTTTAAAACATTGTTTTTCTCCGGAGAAAGCTGGGCATAACCGCCTTCACATTTTACCTTTACCGTCCCGTTCTCTTCTTCCAGGTGAGCATCCATAAAGTTCATCTGCGGTGACCCGATGAAACTGGCCACAAATTGATTGGCCGGTTTGTCGTAAAGAGTTTCCGGATCAGCAACCTGGTGGACATAACCATCCTTCAATACCACGATCCTGGTACCCATCGTCATTGCCTCAGTTTGGTCGTGAGTAACATAAATAAAAGTTGTTGCGAGATTCTGGTGGAGTTTACTCAATTCAGCCCTGGTTTGAACTCTTAACTTGGCATCGAGGTTTGATAGCGGTTCATCCATTAAAAATACTTTAGGATCTCGAACAATAGCCCGGCCAAGAGCCACCCTCTGGCGCTGACCACCGGATAACTGTCTCGGTTTACGGTCAAGGAGCTCTTCCAACCCTAATATCTTTGCTGCTTCTTCTACTTTTTCCTTAATCTGCTGTTTCGACATTTTCCGAAGTTTCAGGCCAAAACTAATATTATCATAAATACTCATGTGCGGGTATAAAGCGTAATTCTGAAACACCATTGCAATATCCCGATCTTTCGGGGGCATATCATTTACAAGATCCTCATCAATATATAGTTCACCGGAACTAATATCTTCGAGGCCGGCAATCATTCTCAGGACTGTTGATTTACCACATCCTGAAGGCCCAACCAGAACAATAAATTCTTTGTCCTCAATTTTGACATTAACATCATGGACAGCATGAAAGCCATTTGGATACACTTTGTTAATATTAATTAAATCCAAACTTGCCATCGGTCCAACCCCTTTTCATAATAAATTTGCCAAAAACTTATCATCTAACATCATGTGTTATATTAACACTAACCGGAACGGTTACTTTTTCACCAAGTTTAATATTAATTTTGTGCTGATGGTGAAATAGGCTGATTTTTGCACCTTTCAGCAACTGGTATTCAGCAACCTGATCGGTGACCCGAATTTTAAGCAAAAAGTTACGGTAATTAAGGCAAAACTGGTAACTAACCCACCCCCCGGGTATATACGGGTTAAATCGCAGTTCTCCTTCCCTGCTGCGCATTCCTGCAAACCCGTGAACCAGTGCCTGCCAGGTCCCTGCCATGTTAGCAAGGTGAAGGCCATAGTGTGAGTCAGAAAAAATGTTATCCAGGTCGAGTCTTGCTGCATGGAAAAAGTAGCTGTAAGCATCATCCTTATAGCCCAGCTCCGCTGCAGCCATACTGAATATTGAAGGCGAGAGGGAGGAATCATGAGTTGTTATTGCTTCATAATAATCATAATTTCGCCGCTTTTGATTTAAATCAAATTCACCGTCCAACAGCAGTTGGGCAAGAATTACATCAGGCTGTTTGCAAACCTGGTAACGGTATATGACAAGAGGATGATAGTGCAAAAGCAGCGGGTACTTTTCCGGGGGAGTAGCAGCAAAGTTCCATATTTCCTTATCGAAAAACCCATCATCCTGGGGATGAATCTGCTTGTCCTGGTCATAGGGGATATACATATTCTCTGCTGCCTGCAGCCATGCTTCCACTTCAGCACTTTCCAGTTTTATCTTGCTGCATATTCTTTGATATTCCCGGTTATGTTCCAATTCCATACACTTTGCAGTGTCATAGGCATATTTGAGATGCCAGCGGGCCATAAGGTTTGTGTAGCAGTTGTTGTTGACCAGGGCCGTGTATTCATCAGGCCCGGTGACCTCGTTATAGCAGAAAAGATCTCCCTTGGCCGGGATATATGCTCCTAAATCCTCCCAGAGTCGGGCTGTTTCAAATAACATCTCTGCGCCATACTCGATTATAAATGAGTGGTCTGCGGTGAGTTCCAGGTATTTGTAAATAGCGTAAGCTACAGCCGCATTGATATGATACTGGGCGGTCCCAGCAGGGTAATATGATGAACCTTCTTCACCGGCAATTGTCCGCCAGGGGTATAAGGCCCCTTTTTCATGAGACAGCACGCGGGCCCTTTCGCGGGCGCGCTCAATAATGCTATACCTGAATTTAAGTAGTTCTCTTGCCTGTTCGGGCATAATCATAATATAAAAAGGCAGCATATATATTTCTGTATCCCAGAAATAATGCCCATCATAGCCTTCACTGCTTAAACCCTTTGCGGGTATACCGGTAAACCCTTTGCTGCCTGCTGACTGCAAAAGGTGGAAAACACTAAACCGCATGCCCTGTTCAGCCAGGGGATCTCCATTAAGCTCTAGATCTATGCCCGACCAAAAGCTTTGACAGCTTTCTGATTGTTCATCTGCAAGAGCAGCAAAACCTTCTACTTTAGCCTTTCTTGCCATATCTGTTGCAAGGTTAATTAGCTCGGAAGCGGGAAAGTCCCTTGATGTGAAGTAGGAAGCATGCTTTTCAAACAGGTAGGTATTACCCTGCTCTGCAAAAAATTTATATTCCAGGGCAGCCCTGCTTCCCACCAGGCGATCTTCCACTGTATGAGCAGTATCAGAACGAAAACAGTTATCTATGGCACAGGCTAAACTTAAACCTGAGCGCTTGGTCTCCTGGAGTATCACGGCACCGCTTTCTGTCATCTGGATAGCAGCAATATTCAAACCTAGGCCGCCCAGGTTGGCAGTAAAGCGAGGATCCTCTTCCTCGTGGGTGTGGTTATCAACAGATCCATCAAGGGCGGAGATTATCATTATTGGGTCAGAAAAATTTATAGGAGTCAGCTTCAGTTCGAAAGAAACCAGGTGCTGCCTGGAAAGTGGCACTATTCTCCGAAATGAAAACATTATTTCACGACCCAGGGGTGATCTCCAACTAACCTCTCTTGTCAGGCATCCCCTGGCCATATCAAGTGTTCTTTTGAAACTCAGCAGTGTTCCCTGGTCAAGAGTAACCCTTTCTTCTTCTAAGTAGATCTCGATAATCTTGCTGTCTGTCACATTTAACATGGTTTCTGTATTTTCTGCGTAACCGTAGGCTTTTTCGGGATGAGGTATGGGAACTAACTCATAAAAACCGTTTAGATAGATACCCTCTATAGATCTTTTATTCTTTGTGGAAAGACCCTCTTCAAAACTTCCCCTGATGCCCAGGTAGCCATTAGCCAGTGTAAAAACAGTCTCGCCAAGCATCTGGTCCTGCGGATCAAATGACTCTTCTATAATCTGCCATGAATCAACAGTATATTTTTGCGAGTAGATAAATTGTCTATTTTTCACCGGACTATCGCCAACTCCTATCAAACCATGTAGATAGATAAAGCTACTTATTTGCTTAGAGCTCAAAGCCTTAATGATCGGGGTATCTGAACATCAAACTGTTAACGGTACAAAAGCTTCTGCTAAACTGGCGTAAAAGCCTTCGGCCCATTTATTAACCTTTCACAGAACCGGCCATTAACCCCCTGACAAAGTAACGCTGCAGAGCAAAGAAAACTGCGAGGGGAAGCACCATTGATATAAACGCCCCTGCGGTTAGCAAATGCCAGTCTTGCCCGCGCGAACCGACCATTTCCTGCAGCTTTAAAGTTACCACTGCAACATCTGGCGTGCCCCCGAGAAAAACCAGGGCAACCAAAAGATCATTCCAAACCCAAAGGAATTGAAAAATTGCCAGCGCTGCTATGGCCGGAACCGATAGAGGCAGAACCAGGCGGGCAAAAGTTGTAAATGGTGTAGCACCGTCTATTGAAGCTGATTCCATAATTTCCCTGGGCAAAGTGCTGATGTAATTAAACAAAATATAGACTGCCAGGGGCATACCAAAACCGGTATGGGCCAGCCAAACAGCCAGGTATGTTCCGGTCAGACCAAAGTTAGTATAAACCTGGAGAACCGGAATTAAGGCCATCTGAAGTGGCACTACCAGCAAACCAACTACAATTACAAATAAAACACGCCGGCCCGGGAATTCCATCCAGGCGAAGGCAAATGCTGCAAAAGCAGCTATTGTTATGGGGATAACAGTGGAAGGAATTGCAACCGCAAGGCTGTTTAAAAAGGCCATCCCCATGCCTTCACCGCCGAGAACCCGCTCATAATTTGCCAGTGTAAATT
>SLQM01000137.1 GCA_007131435.1 Syntrophomonadaceae bacterium | reverse complement strand
TGCAGCTTAGGCCTGATCCCGGCCATTTCCGGTTCCAGGTCAGATGGTTCGAGGAAAGGGAGAAAATCTTTTACTGAACGGAAAAAATAATCGAGATTTTCGGGGTTAACGGAGTAATCAAGCTGGTCGACGTAAAAGGCGCTGGGGCCAAGCCTTAACCTGCCGTCAAGGTTTTTGGTGAGATGGATGCCAAGGCCGCGTAGATCTTCCAGGGGCGGCGGGTAGACCAGCCTGTTGACCAGCTTGCTCTTGCTGAAAGAAATACTGAAGTATTCTCCCTTGCAGGGATAAATTCTATAACCCGCGCAGTCGGGATCGATACCCAGCATGGCTGCTATATTGTGGGCCTTTAAACCGGCGCTGTTAATTAAAACGCTGCAGCTGACCTGGTCAATGCTGCCATCAGGGTTGCTGAAGGACACCTGGTAAGCGTTTCCGGCTGGCTCGATCTCTATTACTTCATGGCAGTATGCGGGAAGCGCGCCGCCCTGCAGGGCCAGGTCCTCGAGGCGTTTCATCAGCAGGTATGAATCGATAATCCCGGCTGAAGGAACTAGCAGGGCGCCGCTGGTTCTAATTTCCGGTTCAAGCTTTTCAACTTCCCCGGGGCTGAGCAGTTCCACGCCCTGGACACCGTTTTGCGCTGCCTGGGCTTGAAGATCTTCCAGCGATGGCAGGTCTGATTCATCAATTGCAACAATCAGCTTACCCAGGCGCCTGCAGGGGACTGCATACTTTTCAGAAAAGGCGTAAAGCTGCCGGTTGCCTTCAACACATAGCCGGGCCTTCAGGCTTTCCCCGGGGTAGTATATTCCGGAATGTATGACTTCACTGTTGCGGCTGGATATTTCCTGCCCGAATTTTTCATTGCGCTCAAAGAGAGTGATACTCTTCCCGGGACAGGAAGAGACGAGCTCTGCGGCTACAGCCAGCCCGACAACGCCAGCACCTATGATCACCAGGTCAGAATGATCCATCCCGTTTTTTATCCCCCGCTTTGCAAGGCATTTTCCTTTAAATTCTCCAGGATAGCTGCTGTTTCCTCGTAGTTTTTTACGTGGACCAGCTTTTGCCTGTATGCCGCCGCTTCCGGCAGTCCCTTGATGTACCAGGCTGCGTGGCGGCGCATCTCCCGGGCGGCAGCCGCTTCACCTTTTAATTCTGTTAGCAGTTTAAAGTGCCTTAAAACCATGTCAATTATCTCGTTCACGGAAGGTGGCTTTGGAGGCTCTTTATTATCAAGCCCGGCCCTGATTTCCCTGAAAATCCAGGGATTGCCCCTTGCAGCGCGGCCAACCATTACCCCGTCACAGCCGGTCGTTTCAAACATTTTTTTCGCTGCCCCTGCTGAATCCACATCTCCGTTACCGATAACGGGGATCGATAAGCGCTCTTTTACCTGCCTGATAATCTCCCAGTCTGCTTTACCGCTGTAGCCCTGGTCCACCGTTCTGCCATGCACTGTCACAGCCTTTACCCCGGAATCTTCAGCCCGCCGGGCAATATCTGTTGCATTAACCGAATTTTCATCCCATCCCTTGCGCAGTTTAACCGTAACCGGGCAAATTACAGCTTTAACAACCGCTTCGAAGATAGCGCTGCAGAGTTCGGGGCTGCGCATCAGGGCTCCCCCGTCTCCGTTGGAAGTTACCTTGCGGGTCGGGCAGCCCAGGTTTAGATCGATAAAATCGGCGCCGAGTGTTTCGACTTTTGCCGCTGCCCTGGCAAGAATCAAGGGGTCGGAACCGAAAAGTTGAAAACCTAAGGGGTATTCGTCTTCGCCGCGGTAAAGCAGCAGGTCGCTGCGCCTGTTGTGATATTGGAGTCCTTTAGCACTGATCATTTCACTGTAGAAAAGTGTGCAGCCCTGTTCCCTGGCCAAAAACCTGAAAGGGTAGTTGGTGATGCCGGCCATCGGGGCCAGGGCCAGGCCGGGATTTACTTCGATATAGCCGACATTGAGGGGCAAGAATACTCTCTCCATTTATCTGTAAATGACCGATATTCGAAGCTGAACATCCAGTCTCTTATTGCCGAACGAAAATGTGTTGTCAACAACCCCGTCCCATTGAAAATGTTATTGCCGAAGTAAAATGTGTCTAATACTCCGCCCCTTGAAAATGTTGTCAATAATCCCGTCCCCTTGACAATATTTTACCCGGCGCGGGTGGTTGAGTTTTGCCTGCCGCGGCTGCTGCGGCGCTGTTCCATTAAGTCGACAAAGGCTTCCAGCCTGGTTTGGACACCGGCTGCCCCGGTCTGTTCATCGATGAAGAGCGTCAGCACGGGGATTCCATACTCGGCGCTGAGGTTTGGCACCAGGCTCTTGGCCACGATTTCCGGGATGCAGGAGAATGGGGCCAGTTGGACCACCCCGTCGTAACCCATCTTGGAGTAGCGGATAATGTCGCCCACGCTGTTTTGCCCGTGGCCCCCTACTTTCTGGGCCAGGTAGGGCATGGCCAGTTTCACACTGCCCATATCGCCTTTCGTGGAAAGCACATCGTGACGGGTATAGCTGGTAAGGTAAATACTGCGTCTTACTTCAACCCCCATGTGCCCCAGCTGCTCCTCGAGGAAGAAGTTGGCGAACGGTTCGAGCTGAACATAAATCTCGCCGATAATCCCCACCTTCAGGGGCTGGATTGATTCGTCGTAGGGCACTTTATTGATTATGGCCCGGGCTTCTTCACCAAGCTCCCTGATTTCTGCATCGGTTTTTGCTTTGCCGATCAGGGCGTAAGCCTGGTCGAAAGCGCGAGAGGTTGAACCGTGAGTGATTTCCCGCGGCCTGATGCTCTGGGCAGTCATTTCCAGGTCATCTAAAACAGCCAGCTTGCTGTACGCTTTTTTTATGGTTTTAAAGAGGTACCGCCAGGAATGGCGGCCTTTCAGCTTTTTCATCTGCCGTACGAAGTGTACCGGTTTTTTAAGCGGCGGCCAGAAAAAGATAAAATCAAAGTCGTACCCCAGGTCCCTTAAGATGCGGCCGTGCAACTCTCCGTAAAGCCCTGCCCGGCAGGGGCCGTAGCCTCCACCGCTGGCCAGCGTATCTGCGCCCCGCTCCAGGCATTCCAGGTAGGTGCCCAGCACAATTTTAAAAGGAATGCAGGCGAACTCCGGCGCATACTTCGCACCGAGGGTTAAAGTTTTGCGGGTCGGGCGATGGGGGGTGATCGATTCATGGCCCAGGTCTTCCAGGATCATTTCCATGATCGGGGTCAGGGTTCCCATGTGGCCGAAAGCAACTTTCATCTGCGTCAACCTCCAGGCATTTTAAGCTTTATACCGAATAGCTATCTAATAATGCAGAGACCGTTAAGCCACGGGGATGGTTTAACCGTCTGCCCTTTTAACCTGCGCTCCGCTCCGGGGCGACCTAACAGGCCCCATGAAAACGCTCTTTCGGAAGCAAAAACCAGCACTTACGGCACGCCGTGCCTCTACAGTCTGTAAACACTTTATCTATAACCAATATAACAGATTTTATACTTATTATCACAACTAGATAAGCGAACTATTTCCATGAGGAACCTCTGCCTCCTTAACTGGGGGATTAGTTCTTGCCGAACATGAGATTCCTCTTACTATGGTTTTAAAATATCTTCCTGCTAAATCCCTGCAACAACTTTACTCTATCTTATTTAGGCCAGGTAGCTCAAGGCAAGCTCTTTCAGAAAAGCAGTCTTCAAGTGCAGGCTGGCAATATCGGTCTGTTCATTTTTCCCATGAACTGTTCTGCGGGCCTGCAGATCAAACCCTTCAGCCATATGCCCCATTCCATACGAGGGAATGCCGGCATTGCGCAAAAACTTGGAATCCGTGGAACCGCTCGAAATTACGGGTAGGCAAATTGCATCTTCGCCTGCCAGTTTAAGCGTCGTCTCTTCCATCATCCTGTAAAAGGGATCATTTGCGCTGGAAAAGGTGGGGGGCTGGTGTTCGTGAAATTCTATCTCAATATCTTTGCTGATCACCTTGCGCAGCTCTTTTTCCACGTATTCACAGTCCTGCCCGGGCAGGATCCTGATATCAATTTCGGCTTCACAGTAATCGGGCACGATATTGGTTTTAGTCCCGCCGCTAATTGTGTTGGGCGAAACGGTCATGCGGGTCATGGAGCGCAGGGCTTCAACAAATGCTTTTTCCAGGGGCAGCTCTTCCAGCAGGCGGTCGACTTCATCAGCTGTAAGTTCACCCACTTTAATAGAACAAAGCTCGGCCAGTTTTTTCAGCAGTTTCTCCACTTCGGGCACCACAACCACCTCGGCCCGGTAGTTGTAAATACGGCTGACTGCGCGGGCCATTTTAACCACGGCGTTATCAGCCAGGGTCGGGATTGACCCGTGCCCGGAAACTCCCCTTGATTTAAGGGTGCACCATGCTGTGCCCTTTTCGCCGACCTGCAAGAAATAAACCATTTTGCCATCGATCACGATGGGATGATCGGCCCCTTCGTTAACGGCGTAATCTGCTTTAATTAAATCGGCCCTCTCAGCGGTCAGGTAACCTGCGCCAAGCCGGCCCCCCGCTTCCTCATCGGCGGTAACGGCAATGATCAGCTCGCCATTTAGCGAAGCCTTTTCACCAACCAGCTGCAGGGCAGCTGAAACCTGGGCGGCCATTAAATCTTTGCAGTCGAGCGCACCTCTGCCGTGCACCCTGTGATCCTTGATCAGGCCGGAGAAAGGCTCAAAATCCCAGCCGTCCCCCACGGGCACCACGTCGGCATGCGAGATGTAGAGCAGTTTTTTCGGGCCCGAGCCGATCCGGGC
>SLQM01000030.1 GCA_007131435.1 Syntrophomonadaceae bacterium | reverse complement strand
CTGACCACCCGGCCAAAACGCACTTTACTTTTTCCTGTTTCCAAGCCTATGCGCCTCCCTTCCTCTTCAAGCTCAGCTAAGGGCCCGTTCCCTGATCACGGTTTTAACCCGGGCAATATTACGACGGACCTCTTTGATGCGCATTACATTTTCCAACTGGCCGGTGGCTTCCTGGAAGCGCAGGTTGAAGAGCTCTTCTTTCAACTCTTTAACTCTTTCTTCCAATTCCTGCTCATTTAATTCACGAACCTCTTTTATTTTCATTCGGAACCACCACCCGCTTCAGTTCTTTTAACAAACTTGGTCTTGATCGGCAGTTTGTTCGATGCCAGTCGAATAGCCTCTTTGGCCAGCTCTTCCGGAACACCTGCCAGTTCAAACATAATTCTTCCCGGTTTAACCACTGCCACCCAGTATTCAGGCGACCCCTTACCTTTACCCATCCGGGTTTCAGCAGGTTTTTCTGTGACCGGTTTATCAGGGAAAATACGGATCCACACTTTTCCACCACGCTTGATAGACCTGGTCATGGCTATACGGGCTGACTCTATCTGTTGGCTGGTAATCCACGACGGCTCCAAGGCTTGCATGCCAAATTCACCAAACTGGACTACCGTGCCGCCTTTTGCCCGGCCTTTCATCCGGCCGCGGTGCTGACGGCGGAATTTAACCCGCTTAGGCATTAACATTCTCGTCTACCTCCTCCGCAGGCTTCTCCTGTTTCGGCTTTGAGGGTAAAATTTCTCCCTTGTAAATCCATACTTTTACGCCGATGCGCCCGTAAGTTGTCCGAGCTTCAGTAAAGCCGTAATCTATATCGGCTCGCAGCGTTTGCAGGGGAACTGTTCCTTCGTGATAGCTTTCATCGCGAGCCATCTCGGAACCGCCCAGCCTGCCGCTGCAGGCAATTTTAATCCCTTTTGCTCCGTTACGCATTGTCCGGAATACAGCCTGCTTCATTGCCCTTCTGAAAGCAATCCGCCGCTCAAGCTGTTGAGCTACACTTTGTGCAACGAGGAATGCATCCAGCTCGGGCTTTTTAATTTCAATTATATTTAAGTGCACTTTCTTTTCGGTCATCTTTTCAAGCTGCTTGCGTAAATCTTCCACACCGGTTCCTCCGCGCCCGATAACCATACCGGGTTTGGCAGTATGAATGTTTATTCGCAGGTTGTTGGCTGCCCGTTCAATTTCAATCCGCGATACAGAGGAACCATCAAGAGTTTTCTCTATGTACTGGCGAATTTCCAAGTCTTCATGCAGCAGCTCTTTGTAATTCTTTCCGGCAAACCAGCGGGCATCCCAGTCCCGGATTATACCGATTCTAAAGCCGATGGGGCTGACTTTTTGTCCCACAATTAGACCCCCTTTCTTTCTTTGACTACAACCGTTATATGGCTGGTCCTTTTCAGTATCAGAAAACGCCTACCCCTGGCTCGCGGCTGAACCCTTTTCATTGTAGGTCCTTCATCAACATAAGCCTGGTCAATATATAGCAAACCGCGATTCATTTCCAGGTTGTTTTCGGCATTTGCAGCCGCGGACTTCACAACTTTGGCCACCTCATGAGCGGCGCGGCGCGGGGTATAGCGCAATATACTTATGGCTTCATCAACATCTTTGCTGCGAATCAGGTCAACAACAGCCCTCGCTTTACGCGGCGCCAGGCGCACGTAACGGGCCTGTGCTTTTGCTTCCATCAATCATCATGCCTCCTCTGCCCTACTTTAGCGATGTAGAGCGTTCGGTATGGTGCCCGTGCCCTCTAAATGTACGGGTCGGGGCGAATTCACCCAGCTTGTGTCCGACCATATCTTCACTGATAAAAACCGGAACATGCCGACGTCCGTCATGGACGGCAATGGTATGCCCAACCATATCGGGAAATATAGTCGAGCGGCGGGACCAGGTTTTAATTACCTTTTTGTCTCCCGCTTCGTTCATCTGTTCAATTTTTTTCATTAAAGAAGCCTCTACATATGGGCCCTTCTTCAGAGAACGCGACAATGTATGACAACCTCCCTTTCAGCCGGATCTGTTAGCTTCAGCTAGTCGATAGCTTTTAGCTAATCCGTGCTACTTCTTACGACGGCGGACAATTAGCCTGTCCGAATCTTTATTCTTCTTACGGGTTTTATAACCCAGGGTCGGTTTACCCCAGGGGGTAAGCGGCCTCTTTAAACCGATCGGCGCCCTTCCCTCGCCACCACCATGCGGGTGATCGCAGGGGTTCATAACTGAACCACGGACTGTTGGCCTGCGGCCTAGCCAGCGTGCGCGCCCGGCTTTACCGATAGTCAGGTTTTCATGCTCAATATTGCCTATCTGCCCTATAGTTGCCCGGCAGTCAAGCGGCACAAGGCGGACTTCGCCTGAAGGAAGCTTGATATGGCCCTTGCTGCCCTCCTTGGCTGCCAGCTGGGCTGCGGCACCTGCTGAGCGGGCAAGCTGTCCGCCGTGACCCTTCTGCATTTCAATGTTGTGGACAAAAGTGCCCACCGGTATAGAACGCAGCGGCATGGCGTTACCTGGCCTGACTTCAACCTTTTCACCGGAAACTACAGTCTGCCCGTCTCTTAATCCCAACGGGGCAAGGATGTAACGCTTTTCACCGTCTGCATAATGCAACAGGGCAATATTGGCTGAACGGTTCGGATCGTACTCAATACCGGCTACCCTGGCCGGAACATCATCCTTGTTCCGTTTAAAATCAATAATCCGGTAGCTGCGTTTATGCCCGCCTCCACGGTGTCGAACGGTAATCCTGCCGCCTGAATTACGGCCGGCATTTTTCTTCAAAGGAGCCAAAAGGCTTTTTTCCGGCTCTTTCTTTGTAATCTCTTCAAAAGTGGATACGGTTGCAAACCGCCGCCCCGGCGAAGTAGGTTTAAAACGTTTTACAGCCATTATTCTATTCCCTCCTTCTACTTAGCGGCTCTCAAACAGCTCAATTGGTTTGCTGCCTTCGGCCAGTGTAATAATTGCCTTTTTCCAGCTGGGCTGCCTGCCTGCAGGAAAGCGGCCCAGGCGCTTTAACTTGCCCTTGTAATTTGCTGTATTTACAGATGCTATCTTTACTTCAAATATTTCTTCAAGGGCATTCTTGATCTCTATTTTATTGGCTCTGCCGGAAACGACAAAAGTATACTTGTTTTCTTCCATCATGTCTGACGATTTCTCACTAATCAGGGGACGGATAATAATGTCTCTCGGGTTCTTTTTCATCCGCCAAACACCTCCTCAACCTGCTCAAGCGCTGCCTTGCTGATAACCAGGTAGTTATAGGTCAGTATATCCAGCACGTTAAGCTGCCGGGCTAAAATAGTTTTAACTTTCGGCAGGTTGCGAGCGCTTTTAATAAAATTCATATCAGGTTGATCCAGGACCAGCAAAGCTCCGCCGGTAACTTTCAGACTGTCAAGCATAGATGCTACAACCTTGGTCTTCGGTGCTTCAAGAGTAAAATCATCAACAACCAGCAGTTTTCCTGCATTGACTTTTTCGCTCAGGGCCGACTTCAACGCTGCGCGTTTAACTTTTTTCGGCACCTTCGTCCCGAAATCGCGCGGGGTCGGTCCGAAAGTAACACCACCGCCGGACCATAAGGGCGACTTAACAGAGCCATGGCGGGCACGACCGGTTCCCTTTTGCGGCCATGGTTTTCCACCGCTGCCGCGCACTTCACTGCGATCTTTGCTTGAAGCTGTTCCCAACCTGCGTCTTGAGGCCTGGGATACAGCTGTCTGATGTAAAGCTCCCTGCTTGAACGGCGCCCCAAAGAGGCTTGCCTGGACCTCGATCTCTTCGACCTGTTCACCGTCTCTGTTATATAGCGATAATTTAGGCATATTCAGGGCATCTCCTTTCTTCGGGCTATCCGTTTACTTTTTCTTCACCGCTTCTTTTATTTCTACCAAACCACCCCTGGGGCCGGGCACAGAACCCTTAACCAGGATTAAATTCTTATCCCCATCAGCATCGACGACTGAGAGGCCTTGAATTGTACGCCTCCAGCCACCCATCCTACCGGGCAGCCTGCGGCCTTTGAATACTCTTGCCGCATCGACAGAACCGAGCGAACCGGGGCCGCGGTGGTAATGAGAACCATGTGTCTTCGGGCCCCTGCTGAAACCCATTTTTTTAATGGAGCCGGCAAAACCTTTACCCCTGGCAACTGCGCTTACATCAACATAATCACCGGCAGAAAAAGTATCAGCTTTTATCTCCTGGCCGGGGCTGTATGCGCTTGAATCTTTTACCCGGAATTCTTTAAGGTACTGCAACGGTTTAGTATCAGCCTTTTTAAAATGGCCTTTTAAAGGTCGGTTAACCCGGTTCTCTTTTTTATCTACAAAACCCAGCTGGATGCTGTCATAACCGTCCGTATCAGCACTTTTAACCTGTACTACACGGCATGGACCTGCTTCCAGAACTGTTACCGGAACAACCCGCCCATTCTCATCGTAGACCTGGGTCATTCCTACTTTACGCGCCAGAATTGCTTTAGTCATTATTGTTATGGCACCTCCCGCCAATTAGCTAGAGCTTAATTTCAATATCTACACCGGCAGGCAAGTCAAGCCTCATCAAAGCGTCAATCGTTTTCGGTGTAGGCTCAAGGATATCAATCAAACGCTTATGAGTGCGCATTTCAAATTGCTCCCGGGAGTCTTTATACTTGTGTGGAGCCCGAATGACGGTGTAAAGACTTCTTTCTGTCGGTAAAGGTACAGGCCCGGAAACATCAGCCCCGGTACGGCGCGCCGTATCGACAATTTTACCGGCGG
>SLQM01000044.1 GCA_007131435.1 Syntrophomonadaceae bacterium | reverse complement strand
AGCAGAAATAGTACCATAACCATGCATGTAACCATATTCCCATTCACCTTCGTAAACATCCCCGGGTGTTTCAGTGCCCTCTCCCCAGGTAAACCTCCCCAGTCCATGGAAATTGCCATTTTTAAATTCTCCTAGATAGATACTTCCGGTATCTTCTATCCACTTACCAAGACCTTGCGGAACATTATATTCCAATTCACCATAATAGATGCCTCCATCCCAGGTTTTCTCTTCATATTCTGAGAAATCAGTAGCTACTATTTCCTCCAAGGTCTGCTCTCTGGGTTCTTCGATAACTTCAGTTACATCATTGTTAATCCCGGGCTGATCAGGAACTGAATTATCTTCTTCTGACTGCGCAGAAAGCCAGATGGCAGCACTTATCAATAAAATGCCACCCGCAATTGCCGCTAAAGTCAAGCTCTTATTTTTCTTTGGCGGGGCTAAGCTTCTTTCTTTCACTGCCCTGACCGGACCGGGACTTGAATCAACCTGAACTCTTTTTTGAGGTATTTTTTCCGGTTTTTCTTCCGGTTTTTCCTCTAATGGTGCGGGTTTTGTTGCTGCTGCTTTCTGTTCTTCAACCCCTGTTTGTTCAGCGCCGTGTTGTAGTTCCTTTTGGAAATCTTCAACCTGCTGGTAACGGTCTTCTGCTCTTACAGCCAGGCCCTTAAATAAAGCCTGCTCTGCATGCGGATCTATTTTTGCACCAAGCTTCGATGGTAAAACAAGAATATCTTCTGCCAGGCGATCCATTGATTCCGGTGGAGCTTCACCGGTAATAGCCCGGTAAATAGTTGCCGATACGGCATATATATCGGTCCATGGCCCCTGTTTTCCCCGGCTGCGGTACTGCTCTTCAGGGGAGTAACCCACCTTCATGATCACCGACAGCTGACGGCTTTGCTGCTGCATTTCCTGGCGGGCTGCTCCAAAGTCAATCAAAGTTACCCGGCCAGAGGTGTCAATAAAGATGTTGTCAGGGCTGATATCGCGATGCAGAAAACCTGCACGGTGGACTTCTTTTAAAGCATCAAGGATGGGCATCATTATTGAAACAGCCTGTTCAAATGAAACCCGCCCCCCCTTTTGTTTCAAATACTGGTCGAAGGTTACCCCTTCAACATAGTTCATGACCATATAGGCAGTACCATTGGCCCTGAAAAAATCCCGCACCGTTACCACATTCGGATAATCAGCAAAACGGGCAAGAGTTTTTGCTTCACTTAAAAAGCGATCAAGGCCAAAAGAAAATTGATCTTTTGCTCCCGTACTAAACGACAGGACATCTGTTTGACCGGGAACTCTTGTAAGTAAACCCTGGGGGAAATATTCTTTTATCGCCAGTTTAACTGCCAGGTTTAGATCCCAGGCCAGGTAGGTGATGCCAAAACCTCCCTGGCCTAAAGCCCGGCCAATGAGGTATTTGTTCTCAAGGATGATCCCGGGTACAAGATGGTTGGGCGAAACCGGATCGCTGCCCACCATATAACCACAGTGAGGGCAGTGCTCTGCATCACCTATTTCCTGCATGCAATCAAAACATAGTTTTTCATGATCCATATAGGATTATCCCTCCAGATAGAGATCAATAATTACCCGGGTTTTAGATTTACTTCAAAGAGTTCATTTCTGTTCAACAGGTAGAAGCTTTCACCGGGATCCAGGTAATAACTTTTTCCTGTTATTAGCTTCTGATCATTGGATAAAAATGTCCCATTAGATGAATAATCTTCAAGAATAAATTTTCCTGACCCTTGATCAAAATGAATACCGCAGTGCTGCCTGCTAACATCCCCATAATCCGAAGGATATATTAAATTAGCCATGCCTGCATCTCGGCCAATTATTACTCTATCAGTAAGTTCAATTTCACTGCCGGCGTACTGCCCTGTAACTCCTTTTAGTACTGGCCTCATAATTTTCTGGACGACTTCGGCAGTTTTCTTCATTGAATGATCCTGCGGCTGTTGGGCTGTTTGTGATGCAGATTCAACTGGATCTGGCCCGAAACGGTTCTCCCCGACCGTCCCCCTGAGAAACCAGATCATAGCCATGATCCACAGCGCGAAAAAAATATTGGCCACGGGAATGAGCAGTGTTGCCAAAAACCATCCCGAGCGGTTATGATCATGCATCCGTTTTACAGCCAGGGCCAGGGCTGGCCATAATGTTACGAGGCCAATGAGCATGGCCAAGTTCAAGGCGGCTTCTGTGCCAACCCCGTAAACCAATATGTTATTGAAAATTGCTAAAGGTATAATAAAGATAGCCCCTTTTAGCCAGTAGTCGCGAAGGGACATCCTTCCTTCAAAAGAAAACAGCGCTTCTTTATAGCTCATATTTTATTCTCCTCCGTCATCTAATTTATATTTGCGCTAAAAAATTTCACGGATAGAGTAGCAAATCTTCGGGATTTAAGATATCTCAAATATACCGCTGGAAACAACTTCATTATTCATGGTTATTTCAACAAAGTATTTACCTGAATCCCAATTGCCAGGTATTTCCCAACCGCAGCCTATGGTATGATTGGATTCTTTATAATTGGCCCCAATGACAAATTTATCTTTACCTGAAGTAAATAATTTTTTATTATCATCTGGACCGTATATAAAGTGAACTAATTCGAAGTTCCTATTTTCTCCCGCTGGCGGGTGTTTTAAACTGATAGTACAGTTTATGTACCTGGTTTTTTCTTTGGGAAAACGTGAACTGTACTTCCACTCGCTTGAGGGAGGAAGATCTGCTCCCGATTCAAAAAAGTTAAGCTCAGCTTTGTTAACTGTAATTTTACCATCCTGGCGTTGATCATCTTCTGCAAATTGCTTGTTTTCCTGCTTTGAAGCCTGTTTATAAGCCTGGACCTCTTTGCCGCAGAAAATACAAAAGTTTGCCTCTTTGACCAGATCTTTACCGCAATGCTTACAGCTGTTCAAAAGGTAACACCTCCTATAAAACTGATTAATAAAGACCAATGGATACTAAATATCAGGGAAGCTTGCACTATCTAATTTTCTAGTTGTCGGGACATCTGATACCTCACCTACAACTCCAAATTTAACCCAAAATCTATAATATTGCGATGAAGGAGGATAAATACGCTGAGTTTCTTCAAACTTGTTGTGATCTGGGTTACGGGTAAACCGTTTTGAGTGGCTGTCCCAATCTTCCCCATGACAGTAAAACATTGCATATTCACCATTGCGTATTCTTCTGATCGTAGTTGAACTATCTGCATGAACATATACAGCCAGTAATGTAGTCAGGGGAGCGTCAGGATTGGCTAAAACTACAACCACATCTCTATTAAGGTTATTTTCAACATAAAACTGGTTGACACCTCCACTTATTTCATTAGTGAAAACAGTTCCGTTACTGGGTCTTTCAATTTGAAATACCTCAAGAGTTTCATTAAAACCATTCAATGCTACCGAAAAAAGGCCTGGTTCTTCAGGTTCATAATCGAAATGGACTTTTGTTCTTTCACCTCCGCCAAGGTTTACATTTACTTCATCAATTACAACGCCATCTATTTTAAGAGGCAGACTGTAATTACCTTCTACCTCACCCACGTTGGCAACATCAACCACAACTGAGGCTGCCTGAACAATATCAATTTGCCAGGGTTCAACTTTAAAATTACTTAAGGTAAACTCAGCTGGCTTAAGTATTCTAAAATTAGCATCGTACTCTTCATAAATATCTTTAGCCGAACCTAGGCCAAGCCTGAAATTATATGATCCGGGAACAAACTCATCGTCCAGTTTAAAATTAACTATTTGATTTGAATTGGCTTCCAGGGAAACATTCCTGGTTTCTATTTCCTGATCATCAATATAAATTGTCAGGTCAAAAAAACCTTCAGCATTTCCCGTATTAGCTGCATCAATTGCAATGATGACATCTTCACCATAAACTGCCTGATCGGGAAGAGAAACTTCATTAATTCCATATTGACCGCGGGGCAGCAGGAAAGAAGTGGTAAATGCACCAATCAGAAGCAGGGCAGCCAGGGTGGCACAGATTAACACAGGCTCTCCTGTAAAAGTTTTTACTGATAATTGATTATCAACAGCTTCCGCTGCCTCTGGATCTTCGCTTAAAGAGCCAGCCAGCATGTTTACTGAAGAAGCTACTGAAGCTGCCATATAAGCAAACATAAAAAAGCTGATCACTAGATATGCTATCACCAGCTCAAATGTAAAAAAGAAAAGTGGTGAAACTGCAAGCATTATTGATACTGCCAGAAAAATGTTTTCCTGAAGCTGAGGAGCTTCGGGGCTTTCGTTTTGCAGGTATTGGTTATAATCCTTGGCAAACCCCCAAAAAGCCTGGAATACCCAGTATAGATTAAAAAATGGGATGAACAGGAAACCAACCGCTTTACCAGGTGTAGTACGGGCACCTTGCCCTTCAATCAGTGTCCACATCCGGTATACGAAAAGAGATATGATAAATACTGCATAAAGAAGAGCTAAAAATGCCACAATATAAAGGGCTCCACTGAGCACGGGATCGGATACAGAGACCGATCTTCCGTATACAAAACCGATCAGGGCTAAAAGATAAGCGATTAAGAGGACTGGAAGAAAGAAATTTTTATCCAGTTTACGATTAATGCTCCCCGGTTCGAAAACATATTTCTTTTTTATCTTTGCTGAACTTTCCTTTAAGACAGGCTCTTGGTCAGCTGCTGACTCAGGAGCAACCTGCTGAATAAAGGCTCCGCATTTAAAACAATACCGGGCTTTATTCAGGTTTTCTACTCCACATTGCGGGCAAAACATTTTTATCACCCCTCCATAAATATATTT
>SLQM01000251.1 GCA_007131435.1 Syntrophomonadaceae bacterium | reverse complement strand
TATTTAAGCTGTCATTGTTGATGGTCACGATCAGCGTGTCGGCCTTTTCTATTTCCACTTCCTGCAAAATGTAAGGTTTTGTGGCATCACCGATAATCAGCTTGCCGTCGAACAGCAGCGGACGGCTAATGATATCGATTACGTAAGGTTTAATGTTTGCCTCGTTCAGCCTTTTACCGGCCTCCTGACCTACACGTCCGGCGCCGATCAGCACCACGTGCCCGCCGGGCCCCGGCCCTCCCATCAGGGAAGCAAGTTGATCCACATTATCGCTCGGGCCGAGTACAAGCAGGGTAGACTCGCTGATAATCATTGTTGAAGAAGGGGTGGAAACTGTGCCATCCTCGTTCCACATGGCAGCTATCGTGGCCCCGGTTTTACTGCGCAACTGAGAGTCGCCGATAGTCTGGCCGCAGAATTCACTGTTTGCCCCGACATGGATGATACTCGGTTTCAGTTGGCCTAAAATTTCCGGGGACACATCAACATCAATCAGCTCCAGGAACCTGGTCGGGCTCGCATCGGCGCAGATCCAGTCAACCAGCTGCTTGCCCAGGGTTTCCTCCAGGGTTACCACCTGTTCCGCTCCGGCTGTTAGAGCCAGCCTGGCCCGCTTTTCGTTTTCCATCATTGCCAGGACGGGAGTGCTGTTTATGTTGCGAATACCAAGGGTGATGTTTATATTTTCAGGGTCAGCGCTGGTCGCAACCACCAGTTTCGCTTCCTTTACATTTAAGCGTTTTAACCCCTCGTCATACTTGGGGTCTGCGCACACAACATGAATTTTCCTGCGCATTAACTCGACTGCATCGGGCTGGTTCTCCACGGCCACCACGTAATCAACATTATGCCTCTCCAGCAGTTCAATAGTCCGGGCAACGGCCTCATTAAAGGCGGTAAAAACCACGTGATTTTTCTGGCTCGTGTATGTTGGGGCCCGCGGGGTAAGATTGCTTTCAACCAGTGAGGCCATCAAGGTCCCGGCGATCATGAAGATGGTAAACACACCGGCGACCATTAAGATAACAGTTAAGGCGATCATCGGGAAAGAATGGAAGGGTAAAAGTTCACCGTAACCGGTTGTTGTCAGGCTTTGAACAATAAAAATTACCACCTGCCCGGTTGTTACTTCCCTGCCCTCGAACTCAAGCATCAGGTATTTAATGACAGGAACAAGAATTATCACCAGAATGACGGCCAGAATGAAGATGCGGATCAGCAGCCACTTGGTATAATCGGCAACCCTGAACTGGCGGGACTCTTTTTCGGCAAAGAATCCGGGCTGCTTTTGGGGATAAAAAAGCTCTTTTAAAGGCAGCAAGATAAGATTAATCCTTTTCCCAATATAATAAACACCGCTATTATAACACATATAAAAAACAATCCATAGGCAGTTTACCTGCAGATTTTCAATCAACTAGATTTACGAAGTCCATATTATGGTTGGTTACCGGATTTACAGGTATCGGCTATGGTCAAATCACCTTCTAAAGTTGAAGCTGTTACCCGTTGTGGTTTGCCCCACTGCAGGCCGAATGTTATAATTTTCTTGAACAGTACCGGGGGAAGATAGCGATGAGTAAGCTTAAAGAAATTCTGGCCCAGGTAAATAGGGCGATAGTTGGAAAAAACGATACTGTTGCTGCCATGCTGGCCGGTATTTTAAGCGGCGGTCATATTTTAATCGAAGATGTGCCTGGAACGGGTAAAACTACTCTCAGCAAGGTGATGGCCAGGGTGCTTGGCTGCTCTTTTAACCGCATCCAGTTTACACCAGACCTGATGCCTTCTGATATTATCGGGCTATCTGTCTATGATCTCAGCAGGGAAGAGTTTGTTTTTAAACCCGGCCCGGTAATGAGCCAGTTTCTGCTGGCCGATGAAATCAACAGGACTTCGCCCAAAACCCAGGCCGCACTGCTGGAGGCGATGGCCGAAATGCAGGTGACAGTAGACGGCGCAACCTACCCCCTGCCAGAACCGTTTATCGTTGTAGCTACCCAGAACCCGATTGAATATGAAGGAACTTACCCGCTCCCTGAAGCGCAGCTTGACCGCTTCATGATGCGCCTGCAGCTTGGCTACGCCGCAGAGGGTGAAGAAATGTCGATCATCGGCATGGATTACGGCAAGAATCCTGCTGATCAAGTGCCAGAAGTAGTCTCCTCAGCTGAACTGCTGGAAATGCGCGGAGAGGTAAGCAAGATTTACATGGCAGAAGCGCTGCATAACTATATTACCAGGTTAACCCGGTCCACGCGGGCCCATGCCGATATTTTGCTGGGGATCAGCGCCCGCGGGGGACAGAATTTATACCGCGTCTCAAAGGGAATTGCCTTTGTGCGCGGCCGCGATTATGTCCTGCCCGATGATATAAAGGATATGGTAGGGCCTGTTTTTTCACACCGCCTGGTGCTAAAACCTGAAGCACTGCTGAAGGGAAAAGATGAGTCCCATGTTTTGGAGGAAATTCTTCACCAGACCTTTGTTCCGGTCAACATTGAAGATCGAGATTAGAAACTACACATACCCTGCTGTTCTATTTGCCCTGGCCCTGATTGCCCTTCTTGCCGGGGGTATTTTACCCTATTTCTTTTTCTTCCTGCTGCTCTTTGTTTTTCTTGTCCCCTGCCTGTGGCTTGCATACGGGCTGCGCGGGCTGAGGGGCAGCATTGAAATATCAACTGACAGGGCCGAGGTGGGCGACTGGGTAGATGTTCGCTACACCCTAATTAACTCAACCTCCGGACGTTTTCCCTACCTGGAGCTTTCAAACCTTGTCGGTTCCTCCCTGCAGCTTCCTGCCGAAAACCAGCTTGCCAGCCTTGCTCCCGGTTCAACCGCTGCCTATGAAAGACAGGTTCGCTGTTTACGGCGCGGGAAGTACTTCCTGGAAGACTTCCGGGTAAAAACAGGCGATCCTTTCGGCTTCTTCAAGTTATCGAAGTCGATCGCTGCCGGTGAAGCTGTAAATGTCTATCCCCGGGTCAGGCTGCTGAAAGATGTCTATATTTCAACCCGCCAGCAGTACGGCGACTTCAGGGTGAGGGAACAATACCTTGAAAACCAGAGCCTTATATCGGACCTGCGCCTCTGGCAGTCAGGAGACAGCTATAAAAAAATCCACTGGAAGCAGACAGCAAGGCAGGGCCGCATGGTAATAAAAAACTTTGAGAAGAAGGGCGATGCGGCGCCAAAAATCTTTCTTGACATGATCAGGGAAAGCTACCGGGGTGACCGCGATCACCTCCTGGAAGACCTGGCAGTGGAAGCGGCCGCTTCCTATATCTATTACTGCTTGCAGGCCGGTATCAGCCTTGAATTTTATTCCGAAGCGCTTGCCGGAGGCAGGGTTACTGGCAGTAAACCCGGCGACTACCTGCGGATTATGGACCGGGTTATAACCCTGTCACCGGTAAGAGAGGGCACCTTTTCGGCAGCAGTTGCCGGGCGCTGTCATTACCTTGCTCCCACGGGAACGCTCTACCTGCTGACCCCGAAACTGGAGCTAGCCGATGCTGCCGTTTACTACGGGCTCAGGCAGAAAGGCTTTTACCTGGTGCTGGTCTACCTTGCAGCAGGAGCAGTTATCCCGCAAACCAGCGAATTGATCAGCAGGTTGAGAAGATGGGGAATTAAAGTTCAGGTGATCTACCCGGAGGAGGTGCCTCAGGATGCAGGGCAGCAGGCGCTTTAACTTTGACACTCTTTTCAGGCTTGCAGCTGTTTTCTGCTTCAGCCTTGCCCTGGCAGTTCCGCTCATTGGCTGGCTTGGATATCGCGCTCCCGGTTTTACAGTGCTGGCCCTGGCAGCGGCCCTGTTTGTCATTTTTTATACCCTGGTGGCTATTTATCCGGCTGTGATCCTTGCCGCTCCTGCCGCCCTGGCAGTGATGGCTGTTATCTATTTCCGCAATCCCGAACTTTTCATAGCATGGATCGCCCCGCATTTTATATTTCCCCAGCCCGCTGATGCACCGCTCTGGCCCTTAATTAACCTGGCCGGCATCTGCCTCTATTTTTACCTGCTGCTATCCAGGAAGAATATTTCAATGCCTGCCCTGTTACTGACCGGTTTTATCGTGCTTGTTCCGCTCTGGTACCTGCATTTCGACCCTGCTTACCCGGCAGCAGTTTTTTACAGCCTGACCTGGTTCCTGCTTCTGGCTTACAGGCGGGGCTCTTTATCCTGGAACTCATTGAGGAAGGATTCAGAAGGAGACAGGGGTGGACCAGCGATGGAGACAGATAATACGGGCAGCGCGATCCGCGACAGCTGGCTTTCTTTTACCCTGTCAGTGCTTATTCTTGCCCTGCTTGTAACGCTAATCCTGCCGAAGAATATTGAACCCCTGCCCCTGCGCCCCTTGCAGAACTGGGTAAGGGCAAATATTCCCTTTGCCGGTGAACTGCGCAGCATGGAAGACCAAGCGGTACGCGGGGACGGTTCTCTGTTTGATTTCTACAGCTTCGGTTTTCAGGACAGCAGGACCCTGGGAGGGCCGCTGCGCCTCGATGATACAGTATTACTGGAAGTGAGGGGCGTGGGCGACGTTTACCTTAAAGGCACGGTTTTTGAAATATATACCAGCAGCAGCTGGGAAAAAAGCGCACTGCTGGGGGAGGTTGACGGGCTTGCAGCGCCGGAAGATAAGCTGTTCCCGCTGCTAGAAGAGATTGAAGTTAATATTAAACATACAAACCTTAGAACAAGAACGCTTTTCGGGCTTCTCTATACGACAGAAATATCTCGCCCACCGGGGGCTTTGTTGATCGAAGGAAATAGCGGGTTTTTCGTGGAGGAAGAAGTGCCCATGGGTTATCAATATACAGTA
>SLQM01000233.1 GCA_007131435.1 Syntrophomonadaceae bacterium | reverse complement strand
GCGCACCACAAGAAGGCAGCGCGGTCGACTATGGAACCTTAGGAATTACCTTTGGCGCACGCCGACCGCATGCTACAGAGGACTGGCATTCAGAATTAAAGGCATTGAACTGCGAGATTCCGAAAAAATAAGCTCGTCATCCCCCAGTTTTTATGGTGCACACAGTCCTAAATGCAATGATCTAAACAACATTGCAAAAGTTGTATACCCACCAAGTACTAACCTATTCTTAGAGACGCCTAATTTGGGCGTCTCTATGCGTTCGGTGATAAACAAGTACGAAGGACCAGGACCAAATTCATCTGACAGAATATAATTCTGATTCACATCCCTCGAAAACAAATTGGCGTGACCCTGACCAAGGTTAATCCGAGAAATTGACCTCGGCTGTCATGCCCCAAAGCAAGCGTGAATCCTCTTGTGACAAACGGATTCGCACCACATAGGTAACATCTCCAAAACGTTCCAGGAAGTACTCACTGATCGATTCCACCTCACCGGTAAATGTTTCACCAGGTAAGGCATCAAATGAAATCTTCACCTCCTGCCCCTCTTCTACCTCAATCACGTCAATCTCCGTCAGATCATCCGTTTCCAGGTACCAGTCAGACATATCTGCCAATACAAAAGCCATCTTTTCAGGCGTGGTATATGCACCTTCAGTCAGCTCTACACGCACAATCTTTCCATCAAAGGGGGCTGTGAGTTCCACATCCATCAGCGCACGTTCAGCTGCTTGGAGCTGTCCTCGTGCGTGTTCCAGGTTGGTTTCAGCCAGCACCAGGTCATCCGGATCAACCTGACCATCCTGGGTAGCTTCAACCTCACGTTCCGCCTCGGCCAGGGTCGCCTGGGCTTGATCCAGACGACTCTTAGCCAGATCATATTCATTCTCCAGTTCTTCAAATGCCCAACGGGCTTCATCATAATCCTCCTGGGCCCGCTCAACTTCATCTTCATAACGCTGCCGTAGGAAGTGGTCTTCATCCAGGTCACTATGATCAGCCAGGTTTTCCTCAGCATCTTCCAGTTCATTTCGGGCATCAATCATATCCACCCGGGCATTATCCAGATCTTGGGTAAATTCATCTGTATCTACTTCATTCCAGGCCTGTTCCGCTTCAACCAGCGCCTGGCGGGATTCCACCAGGGCAACCTCTGCCTGCGCGGCAACCAACTCCGCTTTTTGATTCAGATCATCCAGGCGCTGTTCGGCTTCTAACACCGCCAATTCTGCAGCCAGGACCTGGCCCTCCCGCTCTTCAACATTGACCAACCTGGCTAATACATCGCCAGCCCCCACCTGATCACCTTCTTCAACAAGGATTTCATCAACCTCACCCACCATAGCCATATGCAGATTGACAAAATCAACCGGCACCAGCTTGGCTTCTGCAGTAACACCTGGATCCTGGACCGGCGTTGGGTCAGGGGTTTGCTCAGTATTGGCTTCAATCAGGTCACATCCAGCAAATAATACGCCAGCCGCCAGGAGAATTGTAATGACTATAATCATTTTCTTTTTCATTTTGCACCTTATCCATTCTAAAGCTTATTTAACTTCCTTTATAACAACCACATAATAATAAAATTTTTCAATAAAACAAACGCCTCACTCATAAGCCAGAACTTCACGGATGGTCAGCCGAGCTGCGTTATTCGCTGGGATCAAGCTGGCGATGACAGACAGCAAAAACACGATCCCCAGCCAGATAGCATAACCAGTCACGGTGAACACAAATTCACCAGGCACCCCAAAAATCGAATAATTAATGATGGAAGACATCAAAGTGCTGATCGGGAAGGCCAGTACAACACCCAACACCCAGCTGATCAAGCCAATGATGACCCCCTCGACCAAAACCAGTTGCATTACCTGTTGATCCGTCGCGCCAATCGCCCTCATTAGGCCAATTTCACGTGTCCGTTCCAGCACATTCATGCTCATAGTACCCGTTAGGCTGATGCTTCCCACCAGTGCAATCAAGCCAGACATAATTAACAGGAAGATCGTTAGGGTATCCAGACCGAGGGTAGCATCATCCCGGATACTGGCGCTGGTTGTGGTGTTTCGAACGGAAAAACCACGTTGCCTGAAGACATCATCAAGCCGTTGAGCCAGATCATCCTCCATTCCCTGAGCCATGATCTCCGGACTGGCAATTGCCTGGAAGTTGGTCGCCCGATTGAGATTCCCGGTAACCTCATTCAGATGTTCTAACGGTACATAAGCTAAGAAATAATCACTGCCAATAAATTGAAAGAAACCAACCACGGTCCAATCGATATCGCGCCGATTAACCCTGAGGGTGATCGTATCCCCCACATCCAGCTCAGGATAACGCACGACAAAACCTTCGTTGAGGACAATGGCATTTGTGTCACCTGGGATAATCCAACGTCCACGCAGCAAGATGGGTTCAATTAAATCTGAATCCGGAGGAGCTCCCAGCATTTCCACGCTCTCAGCCGGCCGACCATCATCATCCAATAGCTGCACTGAAGTGGCACCCCGCGGTTCAACGCCTACCACCCCGTCGACAGACAAAATTAATTGGTTGACACGGCTGATACGATAATGTCGATCAAACTCAATATTGATATCTGCCAGCATGTAGTTGGCCACCTGGTCGATGTAATCCGCCAAGGAAGCACGGACATTAAACGTTGCAATAAAAACCGCACCACCCAGGCTGAGGGTGATCAGGGTCAGGATCAGGCGTCCTTTACGCCGGAAGGTGTTGCGCAGTGAAATCATTAACGGGCGACCGATGGATTTAACCTTTTCCACCTGTCGGTCAAACCAAGTTCGTCCAAAATCACCGGCTTTAATTCCCGTGGTTGTGATTGCTTCCTGGACGCTGACCTTAGATGCTTTCAGAATCGGAATGAACCCGGCTGCCTGGGGTAGGATCAGGGCGATGATCACCTGTATCACAATCGCCAGGGGTACATAGCGCACACCGCCAGCATTATAGTTCATCCGGATGGCCAGGAACTGACCTAATTCAGCTGATGCGTGCGCTGATGCAGGTATGGCGATCACCATTGCCAGTAAACCAAACACAAAAATGAATGCCATGTACATGCGAATAATGTCTTTCTTTTGGGCACCAATCGCCTTCATGATTCCAATATATTGATTTTGCTGGGCAAAAAGGGCAGCCATGGCGTTAAAGACAAGAAACCCGCTCAGAGAAACGGATAAGAAGCCCAGTAGAGCCAGCAGCCCAGAAACAGCACTGACATAACCGCTATTCGGATGCGCAGTGGGTGTCATGTCCGTAATGGATGCGACCGCTCGGCCGCTGTGCTCAATCGTTCTTGTGACATCATCTTTCAGATTGGAAAACGCCGCATCAGTGAGTTCTGGCTCAACCCTCACCAGCAAGACCGAATACTGACGGTCTTGCTGCAACCACGGTAAGGTATCGAATGTGATATACCCATGAGTCGGTGCAACAAAGTAACTGGTGCCAAACACACCAATCGTCTGATCCCGCACCTTACCGGCCAGATGCATCTCACGTTCCAAACCAGCTGGGGTCTGGATGGTGACCATATCACCGACGCTGTGTTCAATCTGCTGGTGAATGTCTATAAGCAACTCACGGTCTTCAGGCATACAGCCTTCCAAGAGCTCCACCTGGTTGATATCTCGGCCATTATCAGGAAGAACTCGGATGACAAGGTTTTTCCACTCACCACCAGCTGACTGAAATTGTAGCTGCAGCAAACGTTCCCCTTCTGCCTGGGTAACACCATCCAATCGCCTGATACGTTCGACCAAGTTTTCATCAAAGGGATCAGTGATCACCCTAATCTCGGCCGGGTTAATGGCTCTAAAACCTGTTTGCATATCCTCTAGGGTAGTTACATACCCACCAACAATCATCCCTACAGCAAACAGACCCACAACCAGTGAAAGGGTCACCAGGACGAAACGTGCCAGGTTTCCCCATAGATCAGCAAATATCTTTCGCCACCTCGGTTTCATCCGATCACCCCCGTATCCTCATCTACCGCTTTGGTCTCCCCCCTCATGTAATGACACAGGCATTTCTGAAATTGCTGATGGCCATCATGAATCGAATCCAACGCTTCAGCAAGATCTGCCCAGGGCAATATAGCCACGCGAGCGCAATCAGAAGTAACCCGGACAGAAAAGTGTTTTAATTTCTCTTTCTCAACAATATCCGGACCAGAAAAATAGGCATTACTGGATACAGACACCGCCTTTTCTTTACGTTTTTTCTTGAAAATTAGTTCGAACTCACCCTTCTCAACCAATATCAACCGATCTGACAGTTTGCCTTCCATATCCAATTCATCCCCCCTGGTATATGTCCGAAGCTCGAGCAGGTGCCCGAGCTCACGCAAGTCGGGTCTCAGCAGCCAAGGTAAAGTACGAACGAGGATGGGCGCAATCATTTCACCATCAGAAAGGAGGATCTTACGAGAAAGCCGATGTTCAATCTCGGGGTCATGTGTGATCATGATAATTGTCCGCCCCTCCCCAGAGAGATTTTCGAACTTATCATAAACGGCATCTGCCGTCTTTGCATCCAGGTTACCTGTTGGTTCATCAGCAATGACAATGGCTGGGTCATTGGCCAGGGCCCTGGCAATTGCCGCGCTTTGCTGCTGACCGCCAGATACCGCCCCCGGTAATTTATGTGCGTCGTCAGCCAAGCCTACCAAATCTAGCAGGTACATCGCCCGATCAATCCGATCCTCAGGTTGATAAACATTGCAGAAATCCATGGGTAGCAGCACATTTTCTACCAGTGTAAGCATCGGTAATAACTGGAAAAACTGGAATACCACCCCCATATTTTTCCCGCGCCAGCGCGCCTGGTCACTATCCTTCATCGCGTGAATATCCCGGCCCTCAACAAAGACCTT
>SLQM01000029.1 GCA_007131435.1 Syntrophomonadaceae bacterium | reverse complement strand
TTAAAAGTTAGCGCTGTTGCATAATGTTGCAATTTGCAACACTTGTTGATATAATTTATGCAACTCGTTTCTGTTTTGGAGGTGGAAGCAATGTCGACAGCAATAAGAATTTCTGAAAAACTGGCAGATGAAGCAAGAAAACATAGCGCTATAGAACACCGATCTTTGACCGGGCAGATCGAATATTGGGCACTGCTTGGCAAGAGTATAGAAGACAACCCCGATTTAACCTACAACCTGATTAAAGAAATCATGCTGGGAATTGAAGAACTGGATCGCGGCGAGAAAACTGAATATGAATTCGGGTAAATAAAAAATGAAAATTTTTCAATCAGGATCATTTGCCCGTAAAGTCAAAAAACTGAGGCCGGATGAAAAGAAAAAGCTGGATCTTGTCATCAGGAAAGTTATTGGCAACCCTGAAATTGGCACTGAAAAGAAGGGTGACTTAAAAGGCGTTTTCATATACAAGTTTAAACTTCAGAACTTGGAATATTTGTTAGCTTATCGCTTGATCAAAAATGAAACTCTTGAGTTGATTATGCTGGGACCACACGAAAACTACTACCGTAAACTAAAAGGCCATATGAAATAATTAGTAGGTGTGTTTTTTTATATTTAGTAATTATTAACATGATTGGAGGGTTGAAAAATGCCTGAACTGGTATTTTTGGGTCATGCAAGTTTTTTATTGAAGGAAGAGGGAAAAGAGTCCCTGCTTTTTGATCCCTTTGTCACCGGTAACCCCACCGCGCCGCTGAAGCCTGAAGATATAAAAGCAGATTACATCCTGGTATCGCACGGCCATGCCGATCATTTAGGGGACGCCTACGATATTGCCGGGGCAAATGATGCCACCATAATATCTACAGCCGAGGTGGCGAGCCAGGCTGCCGAAAAAGGGCTAAAATCCCACGCCCAGCACCTTGGGGGGCGGCACAGCTTTCCCTTCGGGTCGGTAAAACTGACCCTGGCTTTCCACGGTGCCGGAATTCCCGGGGGACATGCCTGCGGTTTTGTGGTTGACTATTATGGCAAAAAAATTTACTTTGCCGGTGATACGGCCCTATTTGGCGACATGAAACTGATCGGCGAACTTGATAAGCTTGACCTGGCGCTATTGCCGATTGGCGATAACTTCACCATGGGCATAGACGACGCAGTTGTGGCAGCCTCGTTCTTAAAGGCGAAAACAGTTATCCCTTACCACTATAACACCTGGCCTGTCATTGAGGCAGACCCGGAAGAGTTTAAAAAGAAGGTAGAAGATAATACTGGCAGCAAATGTTTCGTCATCCCACCTGGAGACTCCTACCAGCTTTAAAAACACAGGGAAACACAGGGGGACGGTTCTTCTGTGTTGCCCCTGTGTTTAGCGAGCCACCGCTTCTATTAGATTATTGCTTATTTCCTGAACCGTCATCGGTTCAGGTTCTGTTTTATGACCTGTAAAGCGGCCTGGTCAGGCAGGTTGGCCCGCCGCCGCCCTTGATTGAAACATCCTGGCCATGATATTCAAACACGGTTGCCCCGGCTTTTTCGAGTGCAGTTTTTGTGCGCGGGCTGCCGGCGACCATTACACATTTTCGAGGTTCCAGCGCCAAAACGTTACAGGCAAAGTTGTCATACTCCTCGTCAGGTACCTCAACAAATTCTATCCCTTTTTCAATCAACAGGTTACGGAAGGTAACGGGCATCTGGCGGGAGTAGATCACTGCCAGGTCCCGGTCTACTGGACTGATCATTGACATCAGGTGCAGGCATTCATCCGGCCCGTTCCAATGAGGCAGGTGCACCTCAACTATCTCCTTTACAATGCCTTCAGTAATTTTCCTGAGCTGATCTATCCCTTCAATGTTAGTGCGGTAGCCGACACCTACTGCTGCCGTATCATCATCAAACCAGACAATATCTCCGCCTTCAATTCTGCCTGGCTCACTTATTTCACCCAAAATAGGTATTCCAAGTTCTTTCAGGTAGTCAGCAATAGCTGCCGGTTCACCCTGGCGTTCTTTCTTGCCCATGCTGCATAAAATAGCGCCTTTTTTTGTTATGACAACCGGGTCATGTGTATATATAGAATCAAGACCGGTCCGATCATCTTCAGGCAGGTAGTGAACATCGCGCACATTGCTTTCGATAATAGCTGCAAACTGGTTATATTCCTGTAAAACTTTTTCAAAATCAGGTTTGCTGGGATAGTGCAGCTGCTGCCATTGACGGTTAACGAAATCCTGTCCCATCCAGGCTTTAGCAGGGCTTTTCATCAGCACTGACTCAATCTTTCCTGTTTCAGACTGACCATTAAATTTAAGCATTATTACCTCCACCTTCAAGTAGTTAATTCTAAAACTATTGTAACACAGCAGCTATTTTTGCACAGGTCCTTTTAACTGTTTTGTTTGCCGGGTTTCCGCAATTATAGTATCATTATCTAAGGATCTAATATTAAGAGCTATTTATAATAGTTTCGATTATGATTAACTATAATCGCAATCAAAGAGGATGAATTCATAATGAGAATAAAGCTTGATGAACTGATTAAAAAGTTTAATGAGACGGGCTACATATGTGAAGAAAGCACGGCGCTTACAGTTTTCCTGGCCCTTGACCTGCAAAAACCGCTATTAATTGAAGGGGCCCCGGGAGTTGGAAAAACTGAAATGGGCAAAGTGCTGGCCCGTATTCTTGATACTGATTTGATTCGGCTGCAGTGCTACGAGGGGTTGGATGAAACCAAGGCTCTATATGAATGGAATTATCAACGCCAGCTGTTAAGAATCCAGATGAACCGCAACCTCGAAGATGAACAGATCAGGGAAGATGATCTTTTTTCCAGTAATTATCTCCTGGAACGCCCCCTGCTTAAAGCAATCCGTGCCGAGAAAAGATCTGTCCTGCTGATTGATGAAGTGGATAAATGTGACCCTGAATTTGAAGCATTCCTTTTTGAAGTTCTCTCTGATTTCCAGGTTTCCATCCCCGAGTTCGGAACGGTCGCGGCTAAAAATATCCCCGTGGTTGTTTTAACCAGCAACAATGAAAGGGAACTGTCCGACGGACTTAAAAGGCGCTGCCTCTACCTCTACCTTGATTTTCCTGACGTGGAAAAAGAGGTTTCCATTATCAGGGCCAAAATACCCCAGGCGGGGGATCGCCTGGCCTGGGAAACAGCCCGCATTGTTTCGCACCTCCGCCAGCAGCAGGATTTAAGAAAAAAGCCCTCTATAGCGGAGACACTGGATTGGGTAAGGGCGCTGGTTGCCCTGAACCGCAATCGCCTTGATGGCAAACTTGTTTCAGAAACACTTAACCTGCTGCTTAAAACCCATGCTGACCAGGAGTACTTTAAGCGAGAAATTGGCCCTGAGGGAGTTAATAGCTATCTTAAACAATCCGGAAACGGCGGTGAAGTATATAAGTGCCGGTAATAGAGAAACTGCCAGAAAGCCATTTTGAAGACAACCTGGCTCTATTTGCCAGCTTGCTTAGAGAAGAAGGCCTGCCGGTGGGAACCACTGAAATGGTTGATGCCTTAAACGCCCTCTCTAGGATAGATCTTTCCAGCCGTGGCCAGTTTAAAGCCAGCCTGCAGGCAACGATGGTGAAGGCCCATCGTGACCAGGCGCTTTTCAACCGCCTCTTTGACAGATTTTTCCTTCCCCCGGAAGAATACAAAAGACAATCAGAGAAAGGGGCCAGGTATAAGAAGGAGCTGGAAAGAAAAATAGACGAGGCCTGCAGGGAAATGCAGTTCAAGGGAGAGATGCTGGGTCTCAGCCAGGACGAACTAAAGCAGTACAGCTCTTTATCAACTGAACAGCGCAGCCGATTGCAGGATTTTGTAGCTAAAACAGAAGCCGGTGTTAATGTAGAGCCGCAGTTCAGGCCGCTCCTGGAAAATGTGGTTAAAAGCCATTTGCGCTACTGCCGCAGCCAGGATAAACAAAGGCAGGCGGAAATGAGAAACAATGGTGCCGGAAGCGGCACCGGGGGTGAAGGGGCAGTCAGCAGTGACGGCTCAACCGATTACCTGCGCGAAATTGACATTGAGCAGATCCAGGCTGCGGAACTGCCGGCTGCCGAACAGCTGCTGCAAAGATTGTCCCGCAAGCTGGCAGTACAGATTTTACGCCGCCGCAGGAGCGGTCCCCGCAGCGGACCACTGGATCTTCGCCGCTCCCTGAGGGATAACATGCGCTATGGCGGGATTATCTTTAAACTGAAACATAAGCCAAAAAGGCGCTCGAAACAGCAGCTGCTTTTGCTCTGTGATGTTTCAGGCTCAATGAAAAATTACAGCACCTTTGTCATTCATTTTTTACTGGGGCTCCAGGAAGTAGTGCGCAACCTGTCCTGTTTTTCTTTTTCCGACAATATTGAGAACCTGACGCCTGAGTTAAAAGGCAGGTCGGGTTTAAAGCCGCTGCTTGACCGGGTCATCCGCCGCAGCAAAAACTGGGGCGGGGGAACTAACCTGGCCGCGGCCCTTGATCAGCTTACAGAAAAATACCCGGACTATGTAAATGCCAAGACAACCCTGATAGTGGTAAGCGATACAAAAACGGTTTCAATTGACCAGACCGTTAAAAAACTGGAAATGATCCGTGACAGGGTAAAAAGAATTATCTGGCTCAACCCCATGCCGTTGGAGCAGTGGAGCGATTACCGTTCCGTTTCAACCTTCGGTGAACTGGTTGACATGTGGCCCTGCAGTACCATATCTCAGCTGGAAGAAGTTTTAGCTGGAAAGCTTTAAAATATATCTAGCAGGAGGAAAATTTATGACGAAAAGAATAGCTATTGCAGGAAAAGGCGGAACAGGAAAAACAACACTGTCAGCCCTGATTATACGCTACCTGATTGAAGAAAAGAAAGGCACAAGTATCCTGGCAGTCGATGCCGATGCCAATGCCAATCTTAACGAAGCCCTGGGTGTGGAAGTTTATCACACTATTGGGACTATATTAGAAGATACTAAAAAACCGAATGCAGTGCCGACCGGGATGACCAAGGATATTTTTATTGAATACCGCCTCAGCCAGGCCATGGTTGAAGAAGATGCATACGACCTGGTAGTAATGGGTAATCCCCAGGGCCCCGGGTGTTACTGCTATCCAAACGACCTGCTAAAAAACTACCTGGAAAAGCTAAGCAAAAACTATGATTACATGGTTATTGATAATGAGGCAGGCCTGGAGCATTTAAGCAGGAGGCTGCTGCCCAGCGTGGACCTGCTGCTGGTTACCAGTGACGCAACTGCCCGGGGTGTTCGTTCTGCAGGACGGGTGAAAGAAATTGTGGAAAATGTAAAAATTGCAGTTTCCAGGATGGGACTGGTAATTGGGCGCAGCCGGCCCGGTGAAGTAGATGAACTAAAAGGTGAGATTGAAAAAACGGGCCTGGACTTTTTCGGAGAAGTGACCAATGATCCACTTGTCGCAGAATATGACCTGAAGGGTAAAGCCCTGCTCTCCCTGCCTGACGATGCGGTTGCTGTCAAATCGACGCGTGAAATTTTTAAAGCGCTTAATCTCTAATCTTTTCCCGAGGAGTTGATCAAGGTGTTATTTGCCGACCGGCATGAAGCCGGAGAACGCCTCGCCGCTGAACTGCTGCATTTCAAGGGAAAAAATCCGCTCATTCTTGCCGTTCCCCGCGGCGGCCTGGCGGTGGCCCAGCCCGTGTGGGCAGCAGTTGGAGGCGATCTTGACCTGATCATCACTAGAAAAATTGGGGCGCCCTACCAGCCCGAGTTGGCTATAGGCGCAGTAACCGGCGATGGTTTTATAATGCTGAACGAGGATATTCTCTCCCGCGTTAGCGCCGATAAAAATTATCTAGACAAAGCAGCAGCTGAAGAGATGGAAGAAATTAAACGCCGTTTAAAAGCTTACAGGGGCGAACGCCCTGTGCCGGTTATTGACGACAGGATAGTGATTTTGATCGATGATGGTGTGGCCACAGGGTATACGCTGCTGGCTGCCCTGCGCAGCCTGCGGGAAAAGAAGCCGGGCAGGCTGGTACTTGCAGTTCCCGTTGGACCCCCTGAAACTTTACAAAGGCTGCAGCAGGAAGTTGACGAGTTGATCTATATTGAAGCGCCAGCCAATTTTGCTGCCGTAGGTCAATTTTACCGCCGCTTTGACCAGGTCAGTGACAGTGAGGTACAAGCAGTTTTAAGTAAGGCCTGGCAGGCTTAAAAGGAGAGCTGATCGATGTCTGAGCACGTTTTAGACATAAAACAGATAATGGCTGTGCTGCCCCACCGCTACCCCTTTCTGCTGGTTGACAGGATAACAGGACTTGAACCGGGGAAAAGTGCAGCCGGAATAAAAAATGTAACAATCAATGATCCTTTTTTCCAGGGCCATTTTCCGGATGAGCCGATTATGCCCGGGGTGCTGATAGTGGAAGCGCTGGCGCAGGTCGGTGCCGTGGCGGTATTAAGCCTGCCGGAAAACAAGGGCAAGCTGGCCCTGTTTACCGGGATCAATAATTTTAAGTTTAAAAAAATGGTCAGGCCGGGAGACAAGCTTGAGCTATATGTTGAGCTGACAGCAATGCGCAGCAGCCTCGGGAAAGGCAGCGCCAAAGCTGTCGTTGACGGTAAAGTAGCTGCATCGGGAGAGCTCTGGTTTGCTTTCATGAATCAGAAGGAGCTTGATTGACGGCAGCAAAAAATTGACAGGAAAGCAGATTTACGATATTATATTATTATAACTTAATATAGTTACTCTTATCCAGAGCGGAGGAGGGACAGCCCCGATGAATCCCGGCAACCGATCTTAATGATAAAGGTGCCAATTGCTGTGGGATCAATAGAGATTCCGGGAGATGAGAGGTGCCAGGAAGGCCTCTTAAATGATAGAGGCTTTTTTTAATGCTTTATTCTTTAGAGCCGGACCATAGAGCCTGGTTAGAACCTGGTTCAATAAAAATCTGAGGAGGAAATGTTTGTGGATCAGAAAAATTACCTGTTTACTTCAGAATCTGTAACTGAAGGCCATCCGGATAAGCTGGCAGACCAGATATCAGATACTATCCTGGATGCGATTATGGAAGAAGACCCGGAGGGCAGGGTAGCGGCCGAGACCATGGTAACCACCGGCCTGGTCCTTGTCTGCGGTGAAATAACAACTAAGTGTTACGTGGATATCCCCAAGCTGGTCAGGGATAAAGTCAAAGATATTGGTTATACCAGGGCCAAGTATGGTTTCGACGGTGACACATGCGCTGTGTTAAGTTCTATTGATGAGCAGTCACCCGATATAGCCCAGGGTGTCGACCAGGCGCTTGAGACCAGGAAGGGTGAAAAAGCCGATATTTATGACCTGATAGGCGCCGGCGACCAGGGCTTAATGTTTGGGTTTGCCTGCACCGAAACAGAGGAACTAATGCCCCTGCCGATATCACTGGCCCATAAAATGGCCCAGAGGTTGGCAGCAATCCGCAAGGATGGAACGCTTGATTACCTCCGCCCGGATGGGAAGACCCAGGTCAGCGTTGCTTACTGCGATGGGAAGCCCTCCTACCTGGACACGGTTGTAGTATCTACCCAGCACCATGAGGGCGCTACCCTGGAGCAGATTGAAAAAGATATTATTCAACACGTGGTCAAAGAAATAGTACCTGCAGAGCTGATTCGCCCGGAAACAAAATACTTAATCAACCCTACAGGCAGGTTTGTTGTTGGCGGCCCCCAGGGTGATGCCGGGCTGACGGGAAGGAAAATCATAGTAGATACTTACGGGGGTTATGCCGCCCACGGTGGTGGGGCATTTTCCGGTAAGGATCCAACCAAAGTGGACCGTTCTGCCAGTTATGCTGCCCGCCATGTTGCTAAAAATATTGTTGCAGCAGGCCTGGCTGAGAAGTGCCAGTTCCAGGTTGCCTATGCCATTGGAGTTGCCCACCCTGTTTCCCTGATGGTTGAAACTTATGGAACGGAAAAAGTTCCGGTTAAGCTAATAGAAGAGCTGGTCAGGAAGCACTTTGACCTGCGCCCTGCTGCGATCATTGAAAACCTGCAGCTTCGCCGGCCCATTTACCAGAAGCTTGCTGCATACGGGCATTTTGGCCGTCCTGAGCTTGACCTGCCCTGGGAACGACTGGACAAGGTTGACCTGCTACAGGAGGCGCTAAAGTAAAAGACCGCGTAAATAGGCTTTAGAATAGAAGGGGATGGATTATTTCCATCCCCTGATTAGTTATTAGAATGGCAGACACCTTTAATTTAAAAGATAATTTGTTGATAAAACAAGAATTTATTGCCGCGGATATGATAAAATTGAGCAGACAATGTGGATTTGGAGGGCATCCTGCTGGATAGATTCGAAGGCACTCTTGAAAAAATAAGGTATTACAGCGAAGAAAGCTCTTACCTGGTTGGCAGCCTGCGCTGCCCTGATGGCAGGGTTATCACCTTAATCGGTAATTTCCCGCCCATGCGTGAAGGCGAAAGCCTGGTTGTCAAAGGTGAGTGGCAGGTACACAGCAGGTACGGCAAGCAGCTGGCAGTTGACCAGTGGGAGCGACTGGTGCCGGCCACCATAGCAGGTTTAAAAGGTTACCTTTCTTCTGGCTTAATAAAAGGGATAGGGCCGGTTACCGCGGATAAGATTGTTGGCCAGTTCGGCCTTGATACACTGCAGGTACTAGAGCATGATCCGCAGCGCCTGCAGGATGTTGAAGGGATCGGGGCCAAGAAAGCAGCTTCGATTATCCAGAGCTATTCCCAGTATAAAGATGTTCAAAACGTCCTGGTATTCCTGCAGGGCTATGGCGTGGGCGTGGGGCAGGCAATGAGGCTTTACCGGCGTTACGGGCCTGAAACGATTAACCAGGTCAAGGAAAACCCCTACCGGATGGCTGAAGATGTTTTTGGTATTGGCTTTAAAACTGCCGATAATATAGCCCGCAAACTGGGTCTTCCTGATGATGCCCCGGAAAGAATTCAGGCGGCGATTACATATTCGCTCAGCAAGGCAGCCGAGCAGGGCCATGTATACCTGCCCCGGGAAGAACTTTTTGGAAAAGTAATAGAGCTAACCGGGGCAGATGAAAACTCACTTCAGGCTGGTTTTTTTATATCCCAACTGGAGCAGATGATCAAAACAAAAAGACTGTTTTGTGAAGAACGAGGCGAGGATAAGGTCGTCTATTACGCCCCATTTTACCAGGCAGAAAAAGGGGCTGCCCGCCTGATTGCCCGCCTCAGTAAACTGGCCCGCCAGTACTCGGCGCTGGAGATTGCAGGTGTGCTGGGTGCGGTCAAAGATGATTATTCCCACCTGACTGAAGAACAGCTTCAGGTTATTGAACATGCCCTCCATAACGGAGTTTTAGTGGTGACCGGCGGCCCCGGAACGGGCAAAACCACAACGATTAAAGCTCTTCTCTCAACTTTCCAGTTAACCAGGCAAAAGGTTGTGCTGGCTGCCCCAACGGGACGGGCGGCAAAAAGGGTTACGGAAGCGACCGGCAAAGAAGCTTATACCATCCACCGCTTTCTGGAATACAGCTATACAGAAGGTGAGGGTTTCAGGTTCCAACGTAACGAGGAGAACCCGGTCGATGCCGGTGTTGTGATCATCGATGAAGCTTCCATGGTTGATCTAATGCTCATGTATAACCTGCTGAAAGCCCTGCCAGCTGGATGCCGCCTGGTTATGGTTGGCGATGTAGATCAGCTGCCTTCAGTCGGGGCCGGAAATGTGCTTAAAGATTTAATCAATGCCGGTAATATAACCTGTTTTCGCTTAAATCACATCTTCCGCCAGGCACGGGAAAGCATGATAATTGTCAACGCCCACCGCGTCAACCAGGGGGAGATGCCGTACCTGAATGTGAAGAAAAAAGATTTTTTCTTCATGCATGAAGAAGATCCGGAAGAGGCGGCCAGGCTGGTTGTAGAACTGTGCCAGCAGCGTCTGCCCAATTACGGCCCTTTTGATCCCCTGCTTGATATCCAGGTGCTTACCCCGATGCGCAAAACCGCTGCCGGGGTGGAAAGGCTTAATGTGCTGCTGCAGGAAGCCCTGAACCCTAGAAAGCAAGGCAGGATAGAAACATCCGCCAGGGGAACAACTTTTCGCCTGGGTGATAAGGTCATGCAGATTCGCAATAATTATACCAAGGAAGTTTTTAACGGGGATATCGGTTTAATTACAGCCATTGATACAGAAGAGTCTGAACTGGTAGTTACTTTCCGCGACCTGCTTCAACCGCGTCCGGTTGCCTATGATTTCAGTGAACTTGATGAGCTTGTTCTTTCATATGCAGTATCGGTGCATAAAAGCCAGGGGAGTGAATACCCGGTAATTGTTATGCCCGTTTTAACCCAGCATTACATGCTTCTGCAGCGCAACCTGCTTTATACCGGCATTACCAGGGCGCGCAAGCTGGCAGTGTTAGTCGGTAGTAAAAAAGCCCTGGCTATTGCTGTTAAAAATAACAAGGCCGAGGAGCGCTATAGCTTCCTTGATGGCCGGCTGCGTGCGGGGGAAGTTGATTGACCGGTAAAGTGAAAAACGTAAAAAGTGCCGGGGCAGAGAAACCCGGTATTTTTGATGCCCTGCTGCAGCTGTTTTTCCCGGAGCGCTGTTTACAGTGCAGAATAATTATTCCCCCGGGAAATAGAATTCCTTTATGCGGCAGATGTGAAAACAGTTATGAAGGATTAATCAGGATCTGCCCGCGTTGCGAAAATTTTTCAAGGTCAGAGCCGGACTGTGGCTGTGCAGAAAGCAATATTTATTTTAGCTCAATCTACGCCCTGCACATCTATGAAGCTGACTGGCGTTCCCTGCTGCACAGGCTTAAGTACCGCCAGAACTCATCACTTGCCAGGCCGCTAGGCCTGTGGCTTGGTAATCAGCTACTAACCCGTCAAGAAAAGGGTTTTGATTATGTTGTTCCAGTTCCCCTCCATAAAAGCCGGGAGAGGGAACGCGGCTTTAACCAGAGCGCCTTGATAGCCAGGCATACGGCATCGGCGCTGAACTCAGAATATCATGAGCTGCTGGAAAAAGTTCGTGAAACTGCCTCCCAGACTTCCATTAACAGGCAGGACCGGCTGCTTAATGTCCAGGGCGCCTTTAGGGTTGTATCTCCTTTCAGGAGAGGTGCAAAAATATTGCTGATCGATGACATTTATTCAACCGGCTCAACATTAAAAGAGGCCGCCCGGGAATTGAAAAATGCAGGCGCAGAGGTTCATGCCGCTGTAATTGCCTATAATCCTCCAAGATTTAACAGGTCATGAACAGGTAAAATAGCCTGCAGGATTTTTGTACTGGACTGGGGAATACTATATGTAGTAATATAGTGTCTACATAAATAAGCAGGAGGTTGTTAAAATGGAAATTAACGTCCGCGGGAAGAATATTGAAGCCACACCTGCCTTAGTCGACTATGCCAATAAAAAGCTTAGCAAACTTGAAAAGCATTTTGAAAAATCTACAGATGCCCAGGTAGTACTAAGCGTTATTCGGGAAGAGCATATAGTTGAAGTAACCCTTAATTTTAACGGGTTAATCCTGCGTGGTGAGGAATCGACAGGTGATATGTATGCATCAATTGACATGGTTGTAGACAAGCTTGAGCGCCAGGTTAAAAAGTACAAAACCCGTATGAGCAAAACGCTTCGCCAGAGGGGTGTGCGGATTATCAGTGAAAAGCATGCCGCTATCGAAGCAGAAGAACGGATGGAAGAGGAAGCGCCGAAGGTAGTTAAAACAAAACGGTTTTCCCTGAAGCCGATGACAGTGGAAGAAGCTATTATGCAGATGGATCTGCTCGGCCATAACTTTTTTGTCTTTGGCAATGCCGATGACGACTCTGTGAGTGTTGTCTATAAGCGTAAAGATGGTGATTACGGACTGATAGAGCCGGAATAAAGAGGTCCGTTAAATGATAGAGAGCGTAAGCGCAGTTGTTTTTGAGGGATCTAATCCGCAGAGCCCGGTAGAAGAAAAAATGGTCCTGGTTCGCCAGGCTGCTCTCCTGGACAACCTTGAAAAAATGAGCCTGGTTTCAGGCCTGGGGAAGATATACCTGCATACTAACAGGCCTGAGCTGGCAGAGCCTGCAGCTTTCCTGGGCGCAGAGGTTACGCTTAATTCAACTGATCCCGCTCAATTTCATTTCGGCAGGCAGCTTCAAGCAGTAATCAGGGAACACGGCTTAAAAAGGGTAATCTGTCTCAACGGAGCCGGTTGCCCCCTGATCACGGTGGAAGAGCTGGATATGATCTGCCGGAAGTTACTGGAGCGGGATAACTTTGTTTACACCAACAATACCCAGTCAGTTGACCTGGCTGCCTTCACTGTACCCTTAAATATCGACAGTATTGAACTTCCGGCTATGGACAACAGCCTGGCCCTGACCCTGCGGGATGAACTGGGCCTCGACATGGAGCTAATGCCCCACACCCTGGGCCTGCTCTTCGACATTGACACCCCCTCAGATTTACTCGTCCTTGGTTCAGGCCCTTTTCCCGGGCCAAGAACCAGGAAGGCCCTGGACAGCCTCGACCTGGATTACGGGACACTCGAAAAAGCCAAGGCTGTGCTATCTGAGGAATATGAAGACGTAGCCCTGATTGGCAGGGTTGGCGCGCCGGTAATCGGGAGATTGAATGCAATACTTAAACTGCGCTTAAGGGTCTTTTCCGAAGAGCGCGGCATGAAATCGCTGGGACGGATCGAAGCGAACGAGGTAATATCGCTGCTGGGTCTCCTGATAGATCATGCCGGAATTGACCGGTTTTTTGACTACCTGGCACAGGTTGCCCGCTGCGCATTTATTGACAGCAGGGTTCTTATACACCATTACGGGCAGAATCCTCCGGACAGGGACCGCTTTTTATCAGACCTCGGGCAGTGGGAAGAGATTGAAAACCCCTGGCTTAAAAAATTTACCAGGGCCGCTGTAGAGTGCAGGATCCCTGTTATCCTGGGAGGCCACTCCCTGGTTGCCGGCAGCCTCTGGGCTTTGTGCAGCGAGCTTGATCCGGGCCGGCAGTAATTCTTTTGTTCAAAACATAACGGCTGTGGTAAAATATCTATGATCATTGGCTGTTGGCGGCCAGTGTTCCTAAAGGCCGCCTGCCGCAATTAAAACCTGACTCCTGTAGTTTGAAAGGAGCTTTTCTATGGTTTCAATCATTAATAAGCTATTTGGCGATCCCAATGAAAAAGAGATCGGCCGCCTGAACAGGGTGGTTGAAGAGGTTAACCTGCTTGAGTCCCGCATGTCAGGCCTTGAAGACAGCAGTTTCCCAGCTGAAACGGCAAAGCTTAAAGATCGCCTGGAAAAAGGGGCAAGCCTTGATGATATTATGCCGGAAGCCTTTGCCCTGGCCCGGGAAGCGGCTAAAAGGGTTACCGGAATGCGCCCCTTTGATGTGCAAATCCTTGGCGCTGTTGTCCTGCACCAGGGCCGGATTTCAGAAATGAAAACCGGGGAAGGTAAGACCCTGGTTGCCACTCTTCCGGCCTACCTCAATGCCCTTGAAGGCAGGGGTGTGCATATTGTAACAGTGAACGATTACCTTGCCCGCCGAGACCGTGACTGGATGGGCCCGATCTTTGAGTTTTTAGGGCTGAGCGTGGGTGTGGTGATCCAGGGTCTGCAGCCTGAAGAGCGCAGGGAGGCTTACAGCAAGGATATAACCTATGCCACCAATAATGAGCTTGGTTTCGATTACCTGCGGGACAACATGGTGCTTTACAAGAAGGATATGGTCCAGCGGGAGTTGCATTATGCCATTGTGGACGAGGTTGACAGCATATTAATCGATGAAGCGCGGACACCGCTGATTATCAGCAGCAGGGTTGAAACGAAAGAAGATTACGGGCGGTGGAAAAAAGAGGTTGAGCACCTGATTCGCAAACAGGGGCGCGACATTAACGAGCTGTTGGATGAGGCCCGCAAACACCTGGAGGCTGAAGAGGGCGATGAAGCAGGGGAAAGGCTGCTTTTGGCCCGCCGCGGGGCCCCCAAGAATAAAAAACTGATGAAAATCATGAAGGAACCGGGAGTTGAAAAGCTTGTAGAACGGACCAAGCACCGCCTGATGACTGAGAAGCGGCTGAACCACCTGGATGAGGAGCTTTACTACGTTATAGACGAAGCTACCCGCCTGGCAGACATCAAAGATAAAGGCTACCGGGAGCTCGAACGGGTTAACCCGGAGCTATTAAAACTGCTGCGGCTGGAAAGGGCAGGTGCGGAAGCAGAGCTGGATGATGAGCAAGAAGCTGATGCTGCAGGCGAGCACCGTCATTATTTTGACCAGCTGATTAAAGCCTACTCCCTCTTTGAACGGGATGTTGATTATGTTGTCCAGGACGGCAAGGTAATGATAGTAGATGAGTTTACCGGCCGCTTAATGCCCGGGCGCCGCTATTCTGACGGCCTGCACCAGGCAATCGAGGCCAAGGAAGGGGTGGAGGTCCAGGCTGCCACCAGGACTGTGGCTTCCATTACTTTTCAAAACTATTTCAGGATGTATGAAAAAATTGCCGGGATGACCGGAACTGCCCTGACTGAAGAAGAAGAATTCCGGAAAATATACGGGATGGATGTTGTGGCTGTCCCAACCAACAAACAGCTAATCCGGGAGGAGCGCCCTGACCTGATTTACAAGACCGACCGGGCGAAATTCAGAGCTGCAGTAGAAGAAATAATTGACTGCCAGCAGCGCGGACAGCCGGTCCTGGTCGGCACAATTTCTGTTGAAAAATCTGAAATGCTCAGCAAGATTCTAAAAAGGCAGGGCATTGACCATGAAGTTTTAAATGCTGTAAACCATGCCAGGGAGGCTTATATTATTGCCCAGGCCGGCCGCAGGGGAGCGGTTACTATCTCAACCAACATGGCCGGTCGCGGGACTGATATTGTCCTGGGTGGCAACCCGGAATCTATGGTTAAAGAAAAATTGGAAACGGAATTCGGGATGACGGAAGCTGAACTTGATGATGAAGCCCGACTTAAATGGGACAAGCGCTACGGCGAACTTATCGACCGGGCAGTGGAAGAAACAAGGCAGCAGCGTAATGAGGTAATTTCGCTTGGTGGATTGCATGTCCTGGGAACAGAGCGTCATGAAAGCAGGCGAATTGATAACCAGCTGCGGGGCCGTTCCGGCCGCCAGGGCGACCCGGGTTCATCACAGTTCTTTGTCTCCCTGGAAGACGACCTGATGCGTCTTTTTGGCGGGGATAACATTGCCTCGCTCATGGATCGCTTTGGTATTGAAGAAGATATGCCGATAGATCACCCGCTGGTCAGCAGGGGTATTGAAAATGCCCAGAAGAAGGTTGAATCAAGGAACTTTGAAATTCGCCGCAACCTGCTGAACTATGATGATGTTTTAAATGCCCAGCGGGAAGTAATCTACAGCCAGCGCCGTCGGGTGCTGGAAGGCGAAAACATGAAAGAGCCGATCCTGGACATGGTGGAAGAAAATGTTGACCGCCTGATCCATGAATATACAGCTGAAACGGGATTTTTAGATGATGAAAATTCCCGCGCCTTACTGGAAAGGGCTGAAGACCTCTTTGTGCGCAAAGGGCAGCTATCACTTGAAAACCTGGTGGACAGGGAAATTGATGAAGCGCGTCCCCTGCTGCTGGAGGAAGCACACCAGTTTTACGATCAGCGTGAAGCAGAGAATACCCCTGAAATTATGCGTGAAGTGGAAAGGGTTATCCTTTTGCGTACCGTGGACAGGCACTGGATGCTGTTTATTGATGCCATGCATCAACTGCGCCATGAAATCCATACCCAGGCTTATGCCCAGAGAGATCCCCTGGTTGAATACAAACGCCAGAGTTTTGATATGTTTGAAGACATGATCCAGCAGATCCAGGCCGATGTGGTGCGTGCCGTCTACCATGTAAAGGTAACAGCAGCCCCGCAAAGGGAGTCTGTTGCGGCGGAAGCAACAGGCTTGCGTCCAAGGATAGCAGCGGTCGGCGGCGGCAGGGCAGCAGCTGCCGGCGGCCAGGGCAGTACACGGCAAGGACCCGGGCAAGCAGGAGACAGCCGGGCAGGACGGGCTCCTAAACCCGAACCGGTTACAGTTGACAAGATTGGGCGTAATGAACCATGCCCCTGCGGCAGCGGTAAGAAGTATAAGAAGTGTTGTGGAAAGTAGGTGGTTAGATGCTAAAGGAATACAGGGAAGAGCTGGCCCAACAGCAGCAGAGATTCGAGGAAATGAGGGTTTCTCTTTGAATATGATGCCGCGCTTGAAAAATTAAAAGAGATAGAAGCTGCAGCCAGCGATCCGGCCATGTGGGAAGACAGCTCTAAAACCCAGGAATACTTGAAAAAACAGGGAGCCCTGCGCGAGCAGATCCGCCCCCTGCAGGAACTGGAAAAGATGCTGGAAGAGGTTGGCGTATTTTTAGAACTGGCTGAAGAAAATGAACTGGATGAGAAAGAAGCAATTAGTGAGACCGGTGGGCTGCTTGATGAAATAAAGACCAGGCTTGACAAGATGGAGCTTGAAACGCTCCTCGGTGGCAGCTATGATTTTTCCCCTGCCATTGTTTCACTGCATCCCGGGGCAGGCGGCCTTGAATCGCAGGACTGGGCAGAAATGCTGCTGCGGATGTACACCCGCTGGTGTGAGCAAAAAGGTTATGAAGTTGAGCTGGTTGACCTGCTTCCTGATGACGAGGCGGGTATCAAAAGCGCAACCCTCATTGTCCGCGGCCATGCAGCTTATGGTTACCTGCAGGCTGAAAAGGGCGTACACCGCATGATTAGAATATCGCCTTTCGATACCTCCAGGCGCCGCCATACCTCCTTTGCGTCTGTGGATGTCATACCGGAAGTGGAAGAAGAGGAATTTGAAATTAATCCCGATGATTTGAAAATAGATACCTTTCGGGCCAGCGGTGCGGGAGGCCAGCATGTAAATAAAACAGATTCGGCTGTGCGTATCACCCACCTCCCGACCGGCACTGTAGTAAGCTGTCAGAATGACCGTTCGCAGCACAGCAACCGGCAGCAGGCCATGCGCGTCCTCCAGGCGAAACTCGCCGAAGTTTACAGGCAGGAACATGAAGCAGAAATAAATGCCGAACGCGGGCATCAGCGTGAAATAGCCTGGGGAAGCCAGATCCGCACCTACACCTTCCATCCCTTTACCCTGGTTAAAGATCACCGGACCGGAGTGGAAGTAGGCCAGGTGGATGCAGTCATGAATGGAATGCTAGAAC
>SLQM01000260.1 GCA_007131435.1 Syntrophomonadaceae bacterium | reverse complement strand
TTGTGGTTTTAAAAATATTCTTCAAATTTTTACTTTATATATAGCGCGCAGGAACCTGTTTATACCAGTTTTGGTTATACCAGTTTGTGCTGGTGCAGCTTGTTATATAGATTACGTATTGAAATATCAAGCTGCCTGGCCGCTTCAGCTTTATTCCCCTTAGCTTCATGTAGCGCCTGGAGTAAAATTCTTCTTTCCCAGTTTGAATGCATTTCTTTTAGTGTGCCCTTTAACAATTCTTCAGTTATATCTGCTTTTACAGAGTGATTTATGAACGGCATTATTAAATGCTTTTCCTCAATAATAGTTTCATCTCGATCCAGGTTGATAAGGGCCCGCGCAATAACATTTTGCAGTTCACGCACATTCCCCGGCCAATCATACTCTTTCAGGCGCTTGAAAACTACAGGTGCAATATCTATAACAGTTCTTCCATATTCCTGGGAATATCTTGCCAGGTAATGATTAACAAATAGCGGTATATCGCTTTTTAAATCCCTTAATGGCGGCAAATATATTGGAAAGACATTAAGACGGTAATAAAGATCTTTGCGAAACCTGTCTTTTTCAACCATTCTTTCCAGGTCAGAATTAGTTGCGGCTATAATTCTGACATCTAACCTGCGCGGCCTTGATTCTCCCACCCTGATTATTTCTCCTTCCTGGATTACACGAAGCAACCGGGCCTGGGCTTCAAGGTTCATGGCTCCTATTTCATCGAGAAATAGGGTGCCGCCTTCCGCTTCTTCAAAATATCCTTTCCTTCCGCCTTTCTTGGCCCCTGTAAAAGCTCCATCGGCGTAACCGAACAGTTCACTTTCAAGGAGTGTATCAGTTAGCGATGCACAATTAACCCTGATGAAAGGTTTTTCTGATCTTTCACTGGCATGATGAATAGCATGGGCAAAAAGCTCTTTCCCTGTCCCGTTCTCTCCCCTTAATAATACTGAGACTGGTGTTGCAGCAGCATGACTTGCCCTTTCAATTGCTTTTTTTATTTGCTCGCTATTGCCAATTATGTCTTCGAAGGTATAACGTGATTCCAACTTTCTGACCAGTTTCCTGGTTCTTTCCAACTCCTCCATAACCCTGCGTAATTCAGATATGTCATGGATTACCCCAACACTACCCTTTAACTCACCATTTATAATTAAGGGTTCACAGGAAACTATAACTTCGCGTCTGAAAGGCCCTACTTTCATTCTCACCCCCTTAATCGGTTTGCCGGTCTGCAATACCCTCATGTGAACACTTTCCCCTTCAGCTATATCAACTGTAGCCGGTTTTCTTAAGACCTGTTCCTCGGTCATACCGGTTATCCTCGTATAGGCCCTGTTAACCATAATCCCAATGCCATTTTCATCAACTACAGATACGGCATCGGATAAGGAATCTATAATTGTCTGAAGTAAAAGCTTGTTCTGACCATCACTGGCCAGTGATGATAATTCATCCTTTGCCATTAAGTGTTCACCTCAATGATTTTATTCTATATTCAAATTTATTTTGATTTTATAGCACTGCTATAAACTATGCAACTAATAGATTCAAAGTATATCAAGCTTCTCTCTTTAATATATGTTTTTCGGTAGTCAATTAAATGAGTTAATGTTATAATTTTTAATATTAGAAAATTATTATAGTTTTGTGCTATAAATATTTTTTTATGTCTGGAGAGGAGATAGCCAGGATGATAACGAGAGAAGAGTATTTTAAGCGTCTTTCTAAGATGAATCGTAATCTTTATGCGAACGGAGAGAAAATTGATCGCCTGGACGAAAGGCATGAACCTGCTTTGAATGTAATGGGTTTAACATTTGATGCTGCCCAGGAGCCTGAAAACAAGGAACTTTGCACAGCTATTTCACACCTGACGGGTAATACTATAAACCGTTTTACCCACATTCACCAGGGTCCGGAAGATCTCCATAAAAAACAGGACATGACCCGCTACCTGTGTAACAAGGTAGGACAGTGCATTCAGCGCTGCATGGGAACTGACGCTGCCAATGCTATACATGCTGTTTCATACATGGCCCAGCAATCACCAGAGCCAAAAACAGCATATCATGACAACTGGTTAAAATTCTTAGAAAGGTTTCAAAATGAAGACCTGGTTGGATGCTGTGCCCAGACAGACGTGAAAGGTGAAAGGTTAAAAAGACCTTCTGAGCAGAGCGATCCCGATATGTATCTCCGGGTAGTTGAGGAAAAAAATGACGGAATTGTTGTCCGCGGGTCCAAGGTTCATATATCTGAAGCATCCATAGCTGATGAAATTCTTGTAGTTCCGACCAGGGCCCTGAAAAAAAATGAAAAGGAATACGCAGTAGCTTTCTCCGTTCCTGCAGACCATGAAGGTGTCAAACAGATAGTGCATTTTCATAACCTGCGTAAAAGGGAGCACTATCAAAGGGGAATAGAAATAGGCTATACAGATTCATACGTCATATTTGATGACTGCTTCATACCATGGGAATGGGTATATACATGTGGTGAAACAGAGCATGGTGGAGTTGCTGCTCTCCTGTTCGCCTTATTCCATCGCCACTCATATTCAGGGTGTAAACCTGCCATGCTGGACTATGTGATCGGTCTAGCTGCCCTGGCTGCAGAGATTAATGGAATCGAAAAAACACCACACGTCCGGGAAATGCTGTCAGAGTTGATCATGGTAGGTGAACTTGGTTACGCCGCGGGCTACACCTCTTCTGCCCTTGGCAAGCCCGAAGTATATATCCCCGGAATTGGCTTTCTTCCTTATGGCCCGGGTAACTTCATACCTCATTCTATTTATGCTAATGTTGGCAGATGCCTGAGCGGTGAAGCAGTTTTCCATGAACAGGAAATACTCTGCAATATTGCGGGAGGCATGCCGGCAACGTTCCCCTATGAGAAAGATCTGATTAATCCTGAAACAAAGGATATCCTGGAAAAGTATATCAAGCGTAACCCTGACATACCAATGGAAGAGCAGATTAAATTCTGGCTTAGTTTTGTTGACTTTGCCTTATCGGGTTCATCCGGCTCCATGCTTTATGGCGCCTTTCACGGGGGAGGTTCTCCTGTAATGGAGCAGATCGCAATTACATCGCAGTATGATATTGAAGCCAGGAAGGAAATTGTCAGAAAACTGGCTGGGATGAAAACCAAGGAGTAACTCTGTTGCCCAACTTAGATAATGTGCTCTAATGGTCTTTAATATATTTAGTTCTGATAATACTAGTGTAGCAAATTTTTAAATTCAGCTTCACTGATAATTTCTATGCCCAGGCTTTTTGCCTTATCAAGCTTACTTCCCGGGTCTGTGCCGGCAACCAGGTAGTCAGTTTTCTTGCTTACCGAGGAACTTACTCTACCTCCTCTATCTTCTACCAGCGAAGATGCTTCATCGCGGGTAAAAGAATCCAGGCCGCCGCTAAATACAAACACTTTACCATCAAGCAGGCCACCAGTCCTGCCACCGATCTGCTCTTCGATATTTACACCGGCTTTTTCTAGTTTTTCTAAAACTGCTGCAGTTTCTGGCAGGGCAAAATATTGGACAACTGCTTCTGCTATTTTAGGGCCAATTTCTTTAACCTGCAAAAGTTCTTCTACGCTTGCATCAACCAGGTTATTTAATGTTCCAAAGTGCTCGGCAAGCAGACGGGCTGCCTTCTCACCTACAAAGCGAATTCCCAGCCCAAAAAGAAGCTTTCTTAATGGATTGCTTTTGCTCTTCTCAATCGCCTCCACCAGGTTAACGGCTGATTTTTCAGCAACCCGGGGCAGTTCAACAAGCTGTTTTGCTTCAAGATAATATAAATCACTCACGCTGCAAACCAGCTGATTATTATAAAGCATCTCAGCCATAGCCGGACCAAGACCTTCAATATCCATCGCCCTGCGCGATGCAAAGTGAACAACTTTTTCAACCAGCTGTGCCGGGCAGTAGGGGTTCAGGCAGCGCCTCGCAGCTTCCCCGGTTAAACGTACTGTATCGGAACCGCATGAAGGGCATTCATGAGGCATTATAAAACTTTTCTCTTTTCCAGTACGCTGCTCTTTAATCACACTTATTATTTCAGGTATAATCTCGCCTGCCTTATGAATTATTACAATGTCTCCGATCATTATATCTTTTTCTTTTAACAGATCTTCATTGTGCAAACTTGCTCTCTGAACCTTAGAACCGCTTAGCTGTACCGGTTCCAGGACAGCTACCGGGGTTATAGCTCCTGTTCTTCCAACATTTACTTTTATATCAATAATTTTAGTTATTTTTTCTTCGGGGGGATATTTATAAGCTATTGCCCAGCGTGGGCTTCTTGCTGTAGTGCCGAGCTTCTTCTGGAGATCAAGTTTATTAACCTTAACAACGACACCGTCAATTTCATATTCTAGTTCTCCCTTTTTATCATTCCAATGCCTGCAGTAATCTATAACATCTTCAAATGATGAACATATCCTTCTTTCAGGATTAACAGGAAACTGAACTTCCTGAAGATAATCCAGCAAATCTGATTGCCTGGTTAGCTTCAACCTGTGATCCCCTAACCCGTACAGGAATAATTTTAAGGGCCGTTTTGCAGCCAGTCGTGGGTCAAGTTGACGCAATGAACCTGCCGCAGCATTACGCGGATTGGCAAACAGCGGCTGGCCATCTTCTTCCCTTTCCTTGTTTAACCTGGCAAAATTTTTCTTGTCAATATAAACCTCACCCCTTACTTCTATTGTCACAGCTTGATCTAACTTAAGCGGTACCTGCCTGATCGTTTTCAGGTTGGCTGTTATGTCTTCCCCCATGTACCCATCTCCCCGGGTTGCACCTTGAACAAGAATACCGCTATCGTACTTCAGTGAAACAGCCAAACCATCTACCTTTAGCTCACAAAAATACTCCACACTTTCCTGGCCTGAGAGCTTCAGCACCCTGAGATTAAACTCTTCAAGTTCTTTTTCATTGAATGCATTATCCAGGCCAAGCATGGGTACATAATGTTCAACTGTATTAAATGAAGTTAGAGGTTCTGCTCCTACACGCTGCGTTGGAGAATTAGGATCCACCAATTCTGGATAAGCGGTTTCAATTTCCTTCAGCTCGTTAAATAATCTGTCATAGTATTGATCATCAACCAGGGGTTGATCCATAACATGATAATAATAGTTATACTTGTCCAATTCATTGCGTAAAGCAATTACTTTTTGTTTTGCATCTTCATATTTTTCATTATTCATTGAAACTACACCATTAAAAAACTTTATTAAAATTTACTGCTTATATAGCCAATTATTCTATCCAGGGAATCACCGGGAGTAAATATTTGCTCAGCATGACCTTCCTTCAAAAGTTTTTCAGCATCATCTCCGGGTATAATCCCTCCAACAACCATTAACACTTCACCCATGCCATTATCAATTAACAATTTCTTTATTCGCGGTACCAGGGTCATATGTGCCCCGGACAATATGCTTAGGCCGACAACATCAACATCTTCCTGCAGCGCAGTTTCAGCTACCTGTTCGGGAGTCTGATGAAGTCCTGTATAAATAACTTCAAAACCGGCATCACGGAGCGCTCGTGCAATAACTCTTGCCCCCCGGTCGTGGCCATCTAGACCTGGTTTTGCTACTAAAACCCTTATCTTTCTTCTATTCATTTCTTATCACCACTTTCACTTTCAACTTTTAACCGTGGAAGGGCGTTCTAAAATAGAGGTTTTTCCTTATACTCTCCAAATACTTCTTTCAGGGAAGCTACGATTTCACCTTCCGTAGCATAAACTTTCACCGCAGCCAGTATCCTGGGGATAATGTTTTCAACGCTTGCCGCGCTTTTTTGTAAATCCTCAAGTTTGTGCCTTACAGCAATATTGTCACGCTTTTTTTTCAATGCTCTTAGTCGTTCAACCTGCTTTGCTTCTACTGACGGATCTATTTTTAGCAGTTCAATTTCTGCGGTTTCACCGCTATTATAGCGGTTTACACCAACTATAACCTGGTCTTCGCTGTCAACTGCTCTCTGGTAAGTATAAGCAGCATCTGCAATCTCCTGCTGGAAAAAACCCTGGTCGATCGCTGCTAATACGCCGCCCAGATCTTCAATTTTTTGAAAATATTCTTCCGCTTCGCTTTCCAGCATATCGGTTAAAGTTTCTATGAAGTAAGAACCGGCCAGCGGATCAGCAGTATTGGCCACACCACTCTCATGGGCAATGATCTGCTGGGTCCGCAGAGCAACTTTTACCGCTTTTTCTGTAGGCAGGGCCAGCACTTCATCCATTGAATTTGTGTGCAGCGATTGTGTTCCGCCTAATACTGCAGAAAGCGCTTCAAGGGCTGTGCGAATAATATTATTTTCAGGTTCCTGGGCAGTCAGGCTGCAACCTGCTGTCTGTGTATGAAAACGTAATTTGAGGGAACGCTCATCCTTTGCGCCGTAGCGCTCTTTCATTCTTCTTGCCCATATTCGGCGAGCCGCCCTGTATTTGCAAATTTCTTCGAAGAAATCAATATGAGCATTGAAGAAAAATGACAGTCGGGGAGCAAAAGAATCAATATCAAGCCCTGCTGCCATTCCTGCTTCAACATATGCAAATCCATCGGCAAGCGTAAAGGCCAATTCCTGCGCGGCAGTAGATCCTGCTTCCCGGATATGGTAACCGCTAATACTGATAGTGTTCCAACGCGGTACATGTTCACTGGCAAAAGCAAAAATATCCGTTATTAAGCGCATCGAGGGCTCGGGTGGAAATATCCATGATTTCTGGGCAATGTATTCTTTCAGGATATCATTCTGAATAGTACCTCCTACCTTGTCCAGCTTGATTCCCTGTTTCTCAGCATTCGCCAGGTACATACACCACAGAATAGATGCAGGGCCATTAATGGTCATAGAAGTGGTAACCTGGTCTAAAGGTATATGATTAAAAAGTATTTCCATATCTTCCAGAGAATCTACCGCCACCCCGCATCGCCCCACTTCTCCCAGGGAACGATCGTGATCAGAATCATAACCCATAATAGTTGGCATATCAAAAGCCACGCTTAAACCTGTTTGTCCTTGCTCCAGGAGATAACGGTAACGGCGATTGGAATCATAGGCATCGCCGAACCCGGAAAATTGGCGCATAGTCCATATTCTGCCCCTGTACATATTGCCCTGAACTCCCCGGGTATAGGGATAACTACCCGGGAAACCAAGATCTTTCTCGTAATCAAGTTTCTCTGTGTCCAGTGGGGTATACAAGGCTTTAACAGGACGGCCTGAAACGGTTACAAAGGAATCCTTCCTATCACTTGAATCTTCTATATTTTTTCCCCAGGTATTCATCTGACCTTTCAGCTTATGAAGTTTTTCTTTTTCCATCTTTTAGCCATCCTCCCCGGCTTTTTGTTCAAAAATATTAAGCTTATCAAGTAATTCAGAAGCAGCACTATAGGGATCTTTTTCCCTCCTGGCAATTTCCTCTACCAGGCGATCCAGTTTAATCTCTTCTTTAACCTGGTTCCAGACACTATTTTTCAATAGAAATTCAACCTGGTCAGTAAGCTCCCGCTTGACTCTTTCCAGCCTGATATTTTCCAGCGTGCCGCTTTCTTGCATGTATATCCTGTGTTCCTGCAGCGACTCCCAAAGATAGTTGATACCCTTGTTTTGAACAGATACAGTCTGAACAACAGGGGGCCGCCAACCACCTTCTTTTTTCATATCCAGCATGACATTGATCTCAGTTGTTGTCCGTTCAGTTCCCGGCAGATCTGCCTTGTTTATCACAAAAATATCGGCAATTTCCATTATACCGGCCTTGATTGTCTGAACACTGTCTCCCCCGGCAGGAGTCAAAACAACAACGGTAGTATCAGCTGTTTTAACTATATCAACTTCCGATTGGCCCACACCAACCGTTTCAATTAATATAATATCTTTGCCAAAGGCATCAAGAACCTGGATTGCTTCTCGTGTTGATCGGGATAATCCACCAAGGCTGCCTCGTGTGCCCATGCTGCGGATAAATATATTATGATCCAGGGCATGATCCTGCATTCTTATACGATCACCCAGTATTGCTCCACCGCTAAAGGGGCTGGTCGGATCAACAGCTATTACTCCGATTTTTAAACCATCATTTCTCATCTCCTGGAGCAAGCAATCAACCAGTGAACTTTTTCCAGAACCGGGCGCACCTGTAATCCCAATTAAATAAGCTTTTCCAGTATGGGGATAAAGCTCTTTTAATAGTTCCCTTTTAATGAGATCATCATTTTCCACGTGTGATATCATACGTGCTGCTGCCCTGCGGTTACCATTCAGCAGATCAGTTACCAGCTGATGCATCAATACACCTCGTATACTAAAATTAAACTATTCTAGCAGAAGCTAGAAAATACTTATCTTTGTTAAATTGCAAGCAGAAGCTGTAGGCTTGTTAGAGCTTCTTAATCCAGATTAATATTCAATTCCCTTACAACACTCTGCCCCTTTTTCATAGTGATGCTTGATAGCTAGCACTTCACTGACCATATCTGCCGCTTTAACAACTTCGGGCGAAGCACAACGGCCTGTCAATATAATGGATACATTTTCCGGTTTCTTTTTAATCAGGTCAAGCAGCTCATTTTCCTTTATCAACCCATAATCTACCGCAACATTGATTTCATCCAATACGACCAGGTCATAATCACCGCTCACTACCGCCTTCTCCGCCTGTAAAAATCCATCCCTGGCCAGGTCAACATCAACGGGATCAGGGTCATCACGGTTCACAAACGAGTCCCGGCCCGCCTTAACAATTGTTAGATTTGGGATACTCGAAGCTGCCAGAAACTCTCCATAATCCCGCCCTTTCATAAAATGAATCATGTAAACCCTGTAACCATGCCCCAATGCACGCATAGCCTGGCCAACGGCAGCTGTCGTTTTGCCCTTGCCATCCCCCGTGAAAACCATTACAAGGCCAGGTTTTTTTATGGTCATTATTTAAACCCCTTTCGCTTTCTTTTCTTTGCTTTTAATATTAAGAAAGCAGGTACCTTGATATAACGAGGCGCTGTACTTCACTTGTACCTTCGTAAATCTGGGTTATTTTTGCGTCACGCATAAATCTTTCAACAGGATAATCCCGTGTATAGCCATAGCCGCCAAAAATCTGTACCGCATTGGTAGTTACTTCCATGGCAATCTCTGCAGCATACAGCTTGGCCATTGCAGATGCTTTCCCATAAGGAAGCCCTTCATTTTCAAGATATGCAGCCTGGTATGTAAGCAGGCGGGCTGCTTCAATTTTCGTAGCCATGTCTGCTAACATGAAAGACACTGCCTGGAAATTGGCAATCGGCTGACCGAATTGTTCCCTGCTTTTAGCGTAGGCCGCTGCTTCTTCCAGTGCTCCCTGGGCAATCCCCACTGCCTGTGCTGCAATACCGTTTCTTCCTCCATCCAGGGTGCTCATGGCAATTTTAAAGCCTTCGCCTTCCTTTCCCAGCAGGTTTTCGCGCGGAACACGGCAGTTTTCAAAAATCAATTCAAGTGTTGGCGAAGAACGCAAGCCCATCTTTCTCTCCTTTTTGCCAAAGGAAAAACCCGGCGTTCCTTTTTCTACTATGAATGCACTTACCCCTTTTGCTTTCTTCTCTTTATCTGTAACAGCAAACACAATATTTACCTCTGCATCACCGCCATTGGTGATAAAGATTTTATTGCCATTTAAAACATAGCTGTCACCGTCTATTGCAGCGGTTGTCTTCTGGTTGGCTGCATCAGTCCCGGCTGTAGTCTCTGTGAGGGCGTATGCCCCCAGTTTCTTTCCCAGGGCCATGGGTTCAAGATATTTTTTCTTCTGTTCCTCACTTCCGTACTTGTAAATAGGCCAGCCTGCAAGAGATGTGTGAGCTGAAAGGGTTGTCCCTGCGGATGCATCCACCCTGGAAAGCTCTTCGACGGCAATTACATAACTAATAAAGTCACACTCACCGCCACCGTATTCTTCCGGCCAGGGTATTCCCGTAAGGCCAAGCTCTCCCATCTTATCAAACAGTTCCCGTGAAAACTCTTCCTTGTCGTCACGCTCTTCAGCTCCAGGTTTTACTTCATTTTCAGCAAAATCGCGCACCATCTTACGGGTCATTTCCTGTTCTTCTGTTAAAACAAAATTCATTAGAATGTCCTCCTCATCTTTCATTTTTTATCTTTTGTTAAAAAGCATTTACTTTGCCCGGGTTATCAAGCCCTGTCAATATAGCTTTAACAATTCCCTGGCAATTACAATTCGCTGTATTTGATTTGAACCTTCATAAATTTGGGTTACTTTTGCATCACAAAAATATCTTGACAGGGGGCTGTCACTTTTTATATTTTCTACTCCAACAAAATTAAGGCATTTTGTAGTGGCTTCAACGGCTAGGTCGGAGGCAAACACCTTAGCCATCGAAGCTTCTTTGGTACAACGTTCACCGGATTGTTTTATAACAGCAGCCTTGTAAGAAAGCAGGCGGGAAGCTTCAAAACGTGCTTCAAGATCTGCAAGCGTAAAAGACAATTCCTGTTCTTCCTTAAGCTGTTTTTCTGAACGGCCTTTCATTTTTTCTATAGTGTAATCTAAAGCAGCACCTGTCAATCCTAAAGCCTGGGCTGATATTCCTATCCGGCCTCCATCCAGCAAAGACATGGCTATGGAAAACCCTTCACCCTCTTTACCAAGCCTATTTCTTTCAGGAACAAAAAGATCTTCCATCCTGAGCTCTGTTGTATATGACCTGTTTAAGCCCATTTTTTTTTCAGGTTTACCAGGAGTAAGCCCTTCAGAGCGTTTTTCAACCAGGAAAGCTGTTATACCCCTGGCCCCCAGTGATCTATCTACCGTAGCAAAGATTATATAAAGATCCGCTTCCCCACCTGCGGTTATAAACAGCTTACATCCATTTAATAGATATCCTCCATCCACAACAGTGGCAGTTGTCGATAGGGCAGCTGCATCTGAGCCTGCACCTGCTTCAGTCAAGGCAAACGCCCCGAGCAGCTCACCGCCGGCTAGTCCAGGTATATACCTGCTTTTTTGATCATCGCTTCCAAACAAAAGAACGGGATATGTTCCTACTGAAGTATGAACAGCAATGATAACCCCTGTAGAAGCACACACTCGCGATATCTCTTCTATGAGCAAGATATAATTTAAAAAGCTTTCTCCCAAACCGCCCCATTCCCTGGGGATCGGGCATCCCATAAAGCCCCGTTTAGCTGCTTTTGCCAGGTTTTCGTATGGAAAGCGATCACCTGTGTCAAGCTCATTTTCTGCAAAAGCCCTGTATTCTTTTCTCTTGCTAGCTGCTTCTTCAAATATTTTAAAGAACATAGATAAAATCTCCTGAAAGAGATAACCGTTCTAAACCGATTAGAGGATTTTCTTTAAAAATGATAAAACTATGCTTTCAGCTTACTTTAATAATAATAGCCTCTCCCTGGGCTGCTCCGCTGCAAATGGTAGCGAGCCCATATCCTCCTCCCCGCCTTTGCAATTCAGCAATCAAGGTTAATAATATTCTTGCACCGCTGGCCCCGATAGGATGTCCGATTGCAACTGCCCCTCCATTAACATTAACTATATTTTTATTCCAACCACCTAACTTTATACAGGTAAGGGCAACTGCTGCGAAAGCTTCATTTACCTCTATCAAATCTATCTGCTCAATTGTCATTCCTGCCTTTTTAAGAGCTTTTTCTGCTGCTTCATATGGAACTGTGGCGATATGGCGCGGTTCCAGGGAAGCTGTAGCATGGGAAATAATATTTGCCCGTGGCTGCAAGCCTAATTCCCTGGCTCTTTGATTCGAAGCGATGACCAGAGCGGCAGCACCATCACTGATTGCGGGTGCATTACCGGCAGTGATTAATCCGTTTTCTTCAAAGGCGGGTGGAAGGTTAGCGAGTTTTTCAAGGCTTGTATCTCTCCTGGGTAGTTCATCAATTTCGACAATTTTTGAATCGCCTTTTTTAACGGGCACTTCGATAGCAGTAATCTCTTCCTTAAAAAAGCCTTTATCTATGGCATTAATTGCCAGCTGATGGCTGCGAATTGACCACTCATCCATTTCCTCTCTTGTTATACCGTGCTCTGCAGGAACTTCACTTCCGTGCACCCCCATATGGACATCATGAAATGGGCACCACAAGCCATCATGAATCATACCATCGACCAGTTTAGAATCACCCATGCGGTTTCCGTTTCTTAAACCGGTTGCAAAATAAGGTACTGAACTCATATTTTCCATGCCACCCGCGACATGCAGACTGCCTTCACCGGCTTTAATCATCATATCGCATAAATTTACGGCCCTTAGGCCTGATGCACAAACCTTACTTATTGTTTCCGATGGAACTGAGTAAGGAAGGCCGGCCTTGATAGTCGCCTGTCTCGAAGGTATCTGGCCTGTACCTGCCTGCACAACCATACCCAATACAACATTATCTACAAGATCAACAGCAACCTTTGAACGGCTTAACCCTTCCCTGACCGCTGCAGCTCCAAGTTCAACTGCCGGTATATCTTTTAAACCTCCCATGAACCTGCCAAAAGGCGTACGTGCAAAACCTAGAATCACAGTCGATTCCATACTTTATTACACCTCTTTACCTATAGTGCTTGAGAGCTTTATGAGCGATATCTCTCCGGTAATAAGAACCTTCAAACCTGATCTTTTCTACTGCTCCGTAGACTTTTTTTAAAGCAACATCTAAATTACTGCCCCAGGCAGTAACTCCGAGCACTCTACCACCATCCGTAACGATCCACCCATCTTTGGACTTAGTCCCTGCATGAAATATTGCTATTCTATCATCTTTTTCTTTCTCTATTTCTGATAGCCCTTCTATCGGGTATCCTGTTCTATACTCTCCCGGATATCCCCCGGACGAGATAACAACGCAAACTGCATGATCATTTTGCCACCTCGGCTCTAAATTACCCAGCTCTCCTTCAGCCGATGCAGCCAGAAGCGGTAATAAATCTGATTGCATACGGGGTATGATTGCCTGCGTTTCAGGGTCACCAAAACGCACGTTGAATTCTAAAACATTAAAATCATCTTCAGAAACCATCAGTCCGGCATATATAACCCCGCTGAAGTTAATATAATCTTCTTGAAAGCCCTTAAGCAGCGGCTTAAATACCCTATCAAGTGTTATTTCTGCTAATTGATCAGTATAGATGGGAGCAGGCGAATAAGCTCCCATCCCACCAGTATTGGGCCCCTTATCTCCTTCTCCAATTGCTTTATGATCCTGCGCGGAAGGCAAGATGGCTAATTTTTTTCCATCCGTTATTGCTAAAACTGATACCTCTTCACCATTCAGGCAGTTTTCTATCACGACTCGATTACCTGAATCTCCAAAAACTTTTTCAACCATGATGTCGTATAAAGCCTGCTCAGCCTCTTCCGGTCCTGAAGCTACGGTAACGCCTTTCCCTGCTGCCAGGCCATCGGCCTTAATCACCACCGCGCCACCATAAAAGCGGGCCAGGTGCCTTCTGGCATCATCAAAATCGTCAAAAACTGTAAAATCAGCTGTAGGGATCCCCCATTTTTTCATCTTTCTTTTTGCCCATACTTTGCTGCCTTCAAGCATTGCTCCCGCTTGTCCCGGTCCAAATATCTTTAACCCGGCTTCCCTGAAATGGTCGGCAATTCCCATAACCAGGGACACTTCTGGCCCAACAACAGTCAGATCTATTTTCTGCTCCCGGGCCCAACTTTTTAAAGCAGCAATATCATCAGCTTTAATGTTTACACATTCTGCGATTTTTTCTATACCGGCATTTCCGGGGGCACAAAACAATTTCTCCAGAAGTGGGCTCTGCGCTAATTTCCAGGCCAGGGTATGTTCACGACCTCCACTGCCAACTAACAATACCCGCATTTATATCCCCCCTAATGTTTAAAATATCTTTTTCCGGTAAATACCATGGTTAGGCCAAGTTGATTACATAGCCTGATAGATTCATCATCCTTCAATGAACCGCCTGGCTGAACAATTGCCCTGATACCGGCTTTAGCCGCCTCATCTACCGTATCAGGAAAAGGGAAAAAGGCGTCTGAACCAAGCACAGCGCCCTTTGCTTTATCTCCGGCTTGTTTAAGGGCAATTTTAGCCGCCCCTATCCTGTTCATCTGGCCGACTCCAACCCCATAAGTCTGGTTTTTACCGGCAATTACAATAGCATTTGAACGAACGTGTTTAACTACTTTTTGGGCAAAATTTAGCGCTTCCCATTCTTCATCGCTAGGTTTTCTTTCCGTTACCACATCACCCTGCCTTACATCTACCTGATCTCGATCAAGGGTTTGTATAAGCACACCGCCATTAATAGCCTTTAAGTCATATTGTTCCGGGTTCTCCTCAGGCATTTCAATTTCAAGTAAACGTATGTCACTTTTTTCTTTAAATATTTCCAGGGCTTCATCTTTAAAACCGGGGGCAGCTACAACTTCCAAAAATATTTCGATCATCTTTCTCGCAGTTGCTGTACCAACCGGTCTGTTTAAGGCCAGCACCCCACCAAATATGGATACCGGATCTGCATCGTAAGCAAGGTTGTAAGCATCAAAAATAGTAGGGCCTGCACCAACTCCACATGGGTTGGCATGTTTGACAGCCACTGCAGTAGGGCCATCAAACTCTAGAACCAGTTCCCAGGCAGCGTTTAGATCATTTAAGTTATTAAAGGAAAGCTCTTTACCCTGGAGCTGCCTGGCAGCTGCCAGCCCGGCTTCAGGTCCCCGGTTGGCATAGAAAGCCGCTTTTTGCTGAGGATTCTCACCGTACCTTAAGTCTTGAATTTTTTTATATGACAATGAAAGTCTCTCCGGGTATTGAGATGCTTGATACTCGGGGTGTGTGTTTAGGTATCCTGCAATAGCAGCATCATAAGCAGCGGTATGAGCAAAAGCTTCTGCTGCCAGCTTGCGGCGCATATTGTTTCCTATAAGACCAGTCTTTTTTAGCTCGTCAATTAAACTGAAATACCGATCCGGGTTTACTATCACAGCCACGTGATGATGGTTTTTCGCAGCGGCGCGCAGCATGGCCGGCCCACCGATATCGATATTCTCTAACACTTCATCCAGGTCTGCACCTTCATTTTCTATGGTCTTCTCAAAAGGGTATAAGTTAACCACAACTATTTCGAAAGGAACAATACCATGTTTTTCTAACTCACTTTGCTGTTCCGGTATATCTAACCTTGCCAGGATAGCGCCGTGTATAAAAGGATGAAGGGTTTTTACCCTGCCACCAAGTATTTCGGGGAAGCCTGTTACAGCAGCAATTTCAGTTACAGGAACATCGTTTTCCCGGAGAGTGCGCGCAGTACCCCCCGTTGAAACAATTTCAAAACCTAAAGCTGTTAATTCGCGGGATAGATCGACAATACCGTCTTTATCTGAAACACTAATTAAAACTCTTCTCTTTTTAATCGACAATATAGCACCTTCTTCCCCTGGTTTGTAACTTATCACGGCAAAACAGCTCTATTGCAATAGGATATAAACGGTGCTCAACTGCCTGAATCCTCTGTTTTAAAGTTGCGATTGTTTCTTCCTGGATTACGGGAACTGACTCTTGCAAGATAACAGGCCCTGTATCTAAAGCCTCATCAACAAAGTGAACAGTACAGCCGGATAATTTAACGCCGTAAGCGTAAGCCTGCTCTATTCCATCAGTTCCAGGGAATGAGGGTAAAAGAGAGGGGTGGATGTTCAATATTTTTAAAGAAAAAGACCCAACAAAGCCAGGTGTGAGTAAACGCATGAAACCTGCCAGCACCACGAGATCTATTTCTTCTTTATTTAACTCATCAGCCAGCTTAGAATCATATTCTTCGCGGCTATTGTAACTATCAGGATCTAAATATAGCTTTCTTATCCCCCGCCTATGCGCTCTTTCCAACGCTTTTGCATTCTCTTGATCGCTTATTACCAGAACAACTTTTCCGCTTATTTCACCCCTTGATTGGGCCTCCAATATAGCTTCAAGGTTGCTGCCATACCCTGAAGCCAGGACGGCAATACGCTTCATAAATATTCCTCCAGGCAGGTTATATCTTTTTAATTCGACTTTTTTATTAACAATTCCTTTTAACGAATTAATTCATATTTTTTAAAAGAGCGCATGTGTCCTATGACAAAAGCACATCTATCGCAAGAACCTCAGCTATCCGATTGTAAGGAAAAGCCAGTGCTTCCATGCTTGACTTTACCAATTTTGTAAGCAGCAATACTTTGTTTTTTTAAAGCTTTTATTATTTCTTCTGCTTCTTCTTCAATAACATACAGGCTAAAACCAATTCCCATGTTAAAGGCTTTCAGCATTTCTTCTTCGCGAATTGAGCCAAGCTCTTGAATTAAATTAAATATTGGTGGAACTGGCCAGGAACCATTAACAACTTCAACCTGCAGGCCGGAAGGTAGCACACGCGGCAGGTTACCTGGCAGCCCACCCCCTGTTATATTAGCCATACCTTTGACATTAAATTGTTGCAACAATCCCAGGATCGGCTTAACATAAATAGATGTAGGTTTTAAAAGTTCTTCGGCAAGAGTTATTCCCAGGGCAGGTTGGATATCGGTAAGCATCAGGGCGGCATCTTCAAGCAATACTTTCCTGGCCAACGAATAACCGTTACTGTGCAGCCCCGAAGATGCAATGCCAACCACAACATCCCGCTCACTAATGGCGGAGCCATCTATGATTGAAGCTTTATCTACCAGGCCCACTGCAAAACCTGCCAGGTCATATTCGCCCTCGGCATAAAATCCAGGCATTTCTGCTGTTTCCCCTCCCAGCAAGGCACATCCGGCCTGCCTGCACCCTTCGGCTATCCCACTAACAATTTCCTCTACCTGTAACGGAATTAATTTCCCTACAGCCAGGTAGTCAAGAAAAAAGAGCGGTTCTGCTCCCTGGACAAGGATATCATTTGCGCACATGGCGACACAGTCTATGCCAACTGTATTATGACACCCTGATGCAAAAGCAATTTTTAGTTTAGTTCCAACTCCATCAGCCCCGGATACCAGGACCGGCTCTTCTATCCCTTCCAACCGGGGTGCGAATAGCCCCCCGAATCCTCCCAATTCCTGCAAAACTTCAGGCCTGAATGTAGAACGTGCTAAACCTTTAATTCTTTCTACAGCGGCTTCGCCTGCTTCAATATTAACACCCGCTTTTTTATAGCTCATTTCCTCTTCCATAGTATTTTCCCCTTTTAAAAAAGAAACCCGGCCGAAGCCGGGTTTCCAACTAATTTAGAAGAAAAGTGGCGCAAAAACTAATGCCACAATACTCATAAGTTTTATAAGGATATTCAGTGAAGGGCCGGCTGTATCTTT
>SLQM01000034.1 GCA_007131435.1 Syntrophomonadaceae bacterium | reverse complement strand
TGGCAAAACCACCCTCGGGCTCGGTTATGCCATCGTGATCAGCGACCTGATTATCGCCCCGGCCACACCATCTAACACGGCCCGGGCAGGAGGGATTCTTTTTCCCATCGTGCGCAGCCTTTCAGCCAGCTACGATTCTGAACCCGGCCCTACTTCCAGGAAGATCGGCGCCTACCTGATGCAGACCGAATTCCAGGGAACATGTATTACTTCAGCCATGTTCCTGACAGCGATGGCCGGAAACCCGCTCGTGGCAGAGCTGGCCAGCGATGTGCTGGGTATCCAGCTAACCTGGGGCTCCTGGGCCCTGGCTGCCCTTGTCCCGGGACTGATTTCGCTGGCGGTAATTCCCTACCTGCTGTACAAAGTCTATCCGCCCGAAATCAAAAATTCCCCCGAAGCGCCGCAGATAGCGAACAAGGAACTGGAAGCGATGGGCCCGATGAAGCTGACCGAAAAGGTTATGCTGGCCGTATTCGTTATTGCCGTTACTCTCTGGGCTACTGCCCAGTTCCATGACCTGAATGCGACAACAGTAGCAATCCTGGGCGTCAGCCTGCTTTTGGTCTCCGGCGTCCTGGCCTGGAACGATGTGCTGAGCGAAAAAGGAGCCTGGGATGCCCTGATCTGGTTCGGCGGCCTGGTGATGATGGCCGGAGCGCTAAATACCCTCGGCCTGATAGACTGGTTCTCCGATGTAGTTGCCTCTTCCGTTGCCGGCTGGTCCTGGATTACCGCTTTCCTGGTCATAATCCTGGTCTATGTCTACAGCCACTACGGTTTCGCCAGCCTGACAGCCCATATCACGGCAATGTTTATTCCCTTTGCCACCGTGGCCGTTCTTGCCGGCACACCGCCTTACCTGGCAGCGCTAAGCCTTGGTTTCTTTTCCAACCTCAATGCGAGCATCACCCACTACGGAACCGGGCCCGCGCCGATTTACTTCGGGGCAGGTTATGTGGACATGGGTGCCTGGTGGAAACTGGGCTTCCTGGTATCGGTTGTTAACTTAATAATCTGGCTCGGTGCAGGGTCAGTCTGGTGGAGAATCCTGGGTCTTTGGTAGAGCATTAAAGATTTATCAGTTCAGCCCTGCTTGTATGATCAAGCCTAAAACATAGAGCAGATAAAGCAAAGGAAGCACAACCAAAACCAGAAACACAAGAAGAACAATTAGATCAAATAGAAAAAATCGCGACAGAAGAAGATAATGCAGGCTAATAAAGCACAATTAAAGCTATAGTTCAGCACGATAGAAACTCAGGGAATCCACCGGTTACAATAGGGAGCGGCGCTGCTGCAGGCGCCGCTTCAATTATTCGTCCCCGAAAAACATAAAGTTGGCAAGAGTATATACACCGTATATACTTAACAAGAGGTGATTGACATGCAGACCACCATTCGGAAATGGGGAAACAGTAAGGCTGTCCGCCTGCCCAGGGCGATCATAGAAAAAGCAGGACTTGACGAAAATGACCAGGTTGAGCTGCTGGTTGAAGACGGTAATATTATAATTGTTCCATGTAAAAAGCATATTAAGCTCAGGGAACGGGCTGCAGGCTACAGCGGTAACTACAAACCGGGGGAATGGGATACTGGCCGCCCCACTGGTAAGGAAATATGGTAGCAGAATACATTCCTGAACAGGGAGATATAATGATTTTAGACTTTGATCCCCAAAAGGGCCATGGGCAGAAGGGCAGAAGGCCTGCATATGTAGCCAGTAACAGGGACTTCCATAGGCTTACCAACCTTGCGCTTGTCTGCCCGGTAACTAATAGCGATAGTGGTTATCCCCTGCATGTGCGGCTTGACGGGCAGACGAAAACCACCGGTGTAATCATGTGTGAGCAGGTAAAATCGCTTGATCTATCTGCAAGGCAATCAGTTTTTGTTGAGAAAAACCCGCAAAATATTATAGATGAAGTTTTTGACATTCTTTTCGGTTCGATTGAACCCCTGTAATAAACCTGCTGTGAACAAAAGTTACAAATGTGAACAAAAGTTACAAAACCTTTATAGTTTATGACAGGTAAGAGATAATTCTTATGGTATCATTTTATTGAAAAAAATCTTTGCAGCGAGAGGCCATTTTTTTTGTGAAGTATTGTGAAAAGAATAACATGCAAAAAATTCTGCACTTGCCAGTTTAGACCGTTTTTGCGCTATACTAAAGCGTTGTGAAACTTATTCCTACCCGGGAGGGACTGATATTATTTATGATTAGCTGCAGCATTAACTCTTTCTGGCGCTACATGTGGCACCTGCATTACCAGGTAAAAGATATGCTCAGGATTCACAGGTGGATCAGGAGGCAGGTTGTCGCTTTCCAGTCAGCAGGCGGTGATAATACCGGCTCTGACCAGGTTGTAGGCGGGGTAAGCCTGGATGAAATTATCCCTGCAGGTGGTTCGAGCCCCGTGAAAGGCGAGGATGAAGAGAAGGAACCCCAGGAGTACGGCCCGCGCCAGCGAATCGGCCTCTTCCTCGGGCCGCTGCTCTTTGTTTTAGCTCTCCTGATGCCAACGCCGGAAGGGATGAGCCCCGATGCCCAGAGGATTCTTGCCGGCACAGCCTGGATGGCCGCCTGGTGGATTACTGAGGCCATTCCCATTCCCGTTACATCCCTCCTGCCCATAGTGCTCTTTCCCATCACCGGGGCGATGAGCGTAGGACAGGTTACCGCTCCCTATGCCAACCCGAACGTTTTTCTTTTTCTCGGCGGGTTTATGATTGCCGTCTGCATGGAGAAATGGAACCTGCACCGCCGTATCGCCCTGCTAATCATCAACTTTGTCGGCACAAGCCCGAACCGCCTTATACTTGGGTTTATGGCGGCAACCGGTTTTCTATCGATGTGGATTTCGAACACGGCAACCACGATGATGATGCTGCCGATCGGCCTGGCAGTTATCCTGCAGGTAGCGACCCTGATCAAGGAAAGGAACATTGAGGGCATAGATATCCGCAAGGGGCATTTTAACTTCGGAACCTGCCTGATGCTCTGTATCGGCTATTCCGCTTCAATTGGCGGTGTGGCCACTTTAATCGGCACCCCGCCCAACATCATATTCGCCGGTGCCGCCGAAGAGCTGTTCGGGGTAACCATTGGCTTTGCCCACTGGATGGTCTACGGCCTGCCCATTTCGGTAGTTTTCATGCTGGTGGCCTGGTTTTACATGACCAGGTTTGCCTACCCCAGCGGTCTAGACGAAATACCCGGCAGCCGGGAAGTGATCCGCGGCCAGTTAAAAGAGCTGGGGGCCACCACGAAAGAAGAAAAGCTGATTGCTGCCGTGTTTATCTTTGTTGCCCTGGCCTGGATCAGCAGGGCCTTTGTCCTCGATGCCATCTTCCCGATGATCAATGACGCCCTGATTGCCATTCTCGGCGCAGTGATTACCTTTGTTATTCCTGTAAACCTGGCCCGGGGAAAATTCTTAAATGACTGGGAAACGGCAACAAAAGTGCCCTGGGGCATCTTGATTCTTTTTGGCGGCGGGCTGGCTATCGCTGCCGGCTTTTCCGATTCCGGCCTGGCAGAATGGATCGGTATGCAGCTTTCAGTGCTGGAAGGTTCTTCAATGCTGATTATCATGCTGGCCGTGGTGGCGATGGTTGTTTACCTGACCGAGATTACATCGAACACGGCCACCACTTCGATGATGATGCCGATCATGGCAGCCATGGCGGCGGCAATGTCTGTTCACCCCTACGCGATGATGATTACCGCGGCAACAGCAGCATCATATGCTTTCATGCTGCCGGTAGCCACGCCGCCGAACGCCGTAATTTTTGGCAGCGGCTACATAACCATACCCCAGATGGCCAGGGCAGGGATGTGGCTGAACATTTTAGCCGTAGCCGTGATTACCCTGTTCGCCTATTTCTGGCTGCCCCTGGTGTTCGGGTTTTAAGAGACCATGGCCTCGATGCGCTTCATAATCGAGGCTATGTCTTTTCCGTATTCCGGTGAACCGTCCACGGTGAGGTGGCCCAGTTTCATCGCTTCCACGTTATCAATCTGCCCGGTTAAGACTAAAAAAGCACCTTCCAGGCTGGAGAAGATCATGTGCACAAAAGGTTTGCGCCTCGTATATAAACCCTTGCCGGCCTTGGTGCGCCCCTTCTTTACCCGCAGGTAGACAGCCGGACCATCGGGCGCTACCGACCACTGGAAGATGCGGTCGGGCATGGGCCCGGTAAACTTTTTCATCTCTTCATCGCCGGCCTTGTTCAGCTGTGACAGGGCCACGGAGATGAAATAGAGCAGCATTTTTACCTTCAGGGCCCTTTTCTGCGGATCCTTTGGCTTTTTCGACGGCAGCAGCAGGGTTAACCCGAGCATCAGCGGCAGGAAACCGGCCAGGGTGGAGAAGTTTTTCAGCGCGCCCCTGATTTTTGGTATCCCTATTTTCCCGGTCATCAGGGCATTAAAAGCGGCGGCGTTTTTGAAGGCAAAGTCGATATCCGGGTTTTCATGCCTTCCGCCGACATAGTGAACTGCGCCATCCTTGATCAACAGGTGGCAGGCCAGGTCAGGATCGCTTTCCACCTGGAACTGGACAACCCTGTCCCAGCGGGCATACTTTTTTGCCAGCCCCGGGTTTTCTTCCACCAGGACCCTGGTCAGGGGAAGGGCTGCATTGATCAACAACCTGGCTACAAGTTTATCTTTATCAGCCATCTAAAGCAGTCCTCCTCCATCTAAATTTCATCTTCCCAATCATCGTCTTCTTCAACTTCCTTGCCCAGCATTTCAGCCACTGCCCCGGTAATCCCTTCAGCATCAATCTTATACAGGTTGTAGAGGTCGTCTGTTTGGCCGACAATGGCAAATATATCGGGGATGCCCAGCCGTTTCAGGCGGCAGGATTTTCCTTCCTCGGTGATCACTTCCGCCACGGCGCTGCCCAACCCCCCGATGATGCTGTGGTTTTCAACGGTGATGATCTTGCGTGTATCGTTAAC
>SLQM01000017.1 GCA_007131435.1 Syntrophomonadaceae bacterium | reverse complement strand
TCCTCAAGATTGTAAATCTTGGCATTTTCCAGGATCAACTGCCCATAGACAACCAGGGTAAACATTTCGCCCAGGGATAGTAAGAAATCTGTATCCCTCTGCTGTTCGGCATCGGGGGTTGTCCCGGCTAAAAACTCTTTCAAAAGGGCAATCTGATCTTTCAATACCCCGATGTTGGGTAGGTCATATAGATTATAGGCTTCGCTGTAATCGTGGAACTGGATTTTGCCCAGGCCTTTAGTAGGCCCCTGGTTGAATAAAAAATCATCGTTTTGAGGCTGATCCTGGGTTTCCATGTGCGGGTAATAACGCGGGTTAAAGAAATAATTGGCCATAAACTTTACAATCAGGGCAATGTTAACATGGACCGTTCCCTCAAGCTTGGGCAGGGCCCGGATATCCCTGGCAGCCATTTCAAAATACGTATCCCGCTCAAAGCCTTTAGCTGCTATTACATCCCATAAGAGGTTGATTACCTCTTCACCCTGGGTGGTTACCTTCATCTTGACAGTGGGGTTATATAGCAGGTAGCGCCTGTCTTCGGGGGAAGCTGCCCGCATGTAATCAGAGGCACGCAGGGCAAATAGTTTCATTGCCGTCAGGCGGCTGTAGGCATCAACAAACATCTGCTTGACGTGAGGAAAGTCGGTTACCTGCATGCCGTAAAGGGTGCGGTTTGCGGCATGGTTTATTGCTTCATAGAAAGCATGGGTGCAGATACCGATAGAAGCCCAGCCAAGATTATACTTGCCCACGTTTACCGTATTCAAGGCAGAATCCCAGGCATCCTGGCCACGGGATAATATTTCACTATCCGTGATTGGATAATCGCGCAGAATAAAATCAGCTACATAGGATTGGGAGTTAACAACATTTTTAACCAGTTCGTAATTCTTATGACTGTAATTGGCTGTGAAGAATACATAGTCGCCGCTGTCTGCCATCTTGCCAAAGGTTGATACCATTTCAGCCTTATTGCCATTGCCGATATAATATTTTTCGCCATTGGCCAGGTAGGTGCCGTCAGGTTGGGGAGTTAAGCTCATCTCGGTTGAATATACATCGGCCCCGTGGTCGCGTTCTGATAAACCAAAGGCAAAAACATGCCCTTCTTTTAAGAGCCTGGCAGCTCTTTCCTTTTCTCCTTCATTGCTGCCCATCCAAATCGGCCCCAGCCCGAGAATTGATACCTGCCAGGTATACCAGTAATGCAGGCCGTAGAATCCAAGGATTTCGTTAAACTCACAGTTGCGCCAGGTATCCCAGCGGCAACCATCTTCCCCGTATTCAGATGGGGTCAACAGTTCATAAAAAAGCTTGTTTTCTTTGACAAACTCCAGGAAATCGTCATACCAGACCCGGTTTCGGTCATCTTCCTTGAGCTGCACTTTCCCCTTGTTTTCAAAAAACTCGATGGTTTTTTTCATTATCTCCCGGGATCTTTCATCTGCATATGGCCTGTTATGCTTTGCAGGATTAAGTAAAATCATTATTTCCCTCCATTCACATGTAATATATGGCACACTTAAATAAAATAATAGTAATTGTTCAACAAAATCTATTATTCAACAGAGATGGTCATATATCCTTTAGAATTATTACATGTTTTATCAAGTAAGGGGGCAAAATCTATGATTCTTAGAGCAGCGAGGGTAAAAAGAGCGCCAGCTGGGGGAATGCTGTAAGCAGGGCGAGGCAGGCAAAGATGGCAAACAGGAAGGGCCAGATGCCCCTGAAGATATATTCAAGGGGAACATTGCCGGCAACGCCTTTTATTATATAAACATTCATCCCCACAGGTGGAGTTATTACACCCATGGCCACAACCATGACAATAATTACCCCGAACCAGATTGGATCATAACCGAGAACATTTACTGCGACGGGTAAGAATATGGGAATGGTGAGTAAAATTAAGGCCAGGGCATCGATAAAACAGCCCAGCACCAGGTAAATTAACATGACCAGCGCAATTACGGCAAAGGCAGGCAGATCAAGAGCGGCGGCCCACTCCGCCATGGCAAAGGGGATCCTGCTGATGGCAATGAAACGGCCGAAAATAACAGCAGAAGCAACAAGAAGCATAATCATTGCTGTTGTCCTTGTTGTATCGGCCAGCGATTTCATGATGATGGACAGGTTTACCCTTCTCTTGACTGCAGTTACAAGCAGCACCCCGGCTACTCCTACTGCCCCGGCCTCTGTAGGCATAAACCAGCCGGCAAATAAACCTCCCAGGGAAATGGCAAAGATAATCATCACTTCCAATAAACCGCCACCTAAAGCCTGGAACCTTTCCCTCCATGTAAACCTTGGACCTGCGGGCCCAAGCATCGGGTTGCGGCGAGCCAGGATGTAGATGACCAGCATGTAGAGCAGCATCAATAATATACCTGGAATAATACCGGCCAAAAAAAGTTTGCCAACAGATTGTTCGGCAGAAATAGCATAGACAATAAATATTACACTGGGCGGTATTAAAACACCCAGCGCCCCCCCGGCGGCAACACTAGCAGTAGATAGTGATACATCATAGTTATACTTGCGCATTTCCGGCAGGGCGATAGCCCCGATTGTCGCTGCAGTTGCCGTATTAGAACCACAGACGGCCCCGAACAGGGCGCAGGTGGCCTGGGTTGCAATGGCCAGACCGCCCGACAAGTGGCCAATCAGTTTGTAGGCCAGGTCGTAGAGGCGGGCGCCGATACCGGCATGAAAGGCTAAAAATCCCATCCAGATAAACATGGGGATAACGCTTAAAGAATAGCTGGAAAAGGTTGAAAACAGGTCCGTGGAAACAAGAGAAATTGCGGCCGGAACCGATACAAGGTAGCTGAAGCCGATAAAACCAACCAGGGCCATGGCATAAGCTATAGGCACCCTGATGATGATCAGAAAGAAAAAAGCTAAAATACCAATTAAACCTACAGCGGTGGGGTTTATTTCCGCTCACCTCCCGTAAAGAGCTGAGCAAGTTTAAGAACCAGCACCAGGGATAGGGCCAGGAAACCGAGGGCCACAATGTAGATAAAAGGGTAGAAGGCCATCTGGGTTGTCGGTGACACCTCGCCCGATTCGGCAATCCTGGAACCATATTGGAGCAGGTTGTAGGATGTAAAAATGATAAAGCCGATTACCGGTATCCCGGTTATTAACTGGATTACTTTCTGCAGGGATGGAGGAAATCGATCTGTAATAAATTCAACTGCTATATGACTGTTTTCCAGGGCGCAGCGGGCCAGGGCCAAACCAACAGCCCCGGCCGTGAAAAACCCTACCATTTCATAAGTGCCCAGGATCGAAGTATTTAAAAGCGACCTACCCAGAATATTTGCAACTATCAGGGCTGCTGTCCCTGCAAGCATTAATCCTGCCACAAAATCAAGAAACCTGCTGATCCTGGTAATTAGCGCTTCAAATATCTGCATCTGTTATTTCCTTTATCACTATTATTAATCGCGTAGCAGGAGACGGATTGCTTGCTACACTTCGCTATTTACATTGCACCGTTTATATAGCAAGTACGGCGTCCCCTTGCTACGCCAGGGTAAATAATTAGTACTGCTCGGCCAGGCTTCTGACCGTTTCCACGATACTTTCACCATCAAAGCCCAGCTGGTCCATTTTTTCTATAAAATCTTCCTGAACCGGTTCGACTGCAGCGATCCACTGCGCCATTTCATCGTCAGAGAGAGTAATAAATTCCTGGCCGGTTTCTTCAATTGCCCATTCTACGGCTCTCTCATTCTGTGCATCCCAGAGCCCTGCCGCCACCTGGTCGTGGAAGCGATCGTTAACTTCCAGCATGATCTGCTGCAGGTCTTCCGGCATTGATTCCCACTTATCTTTGTTCATTGTTACAAAGAACAGGGCATTATAGAGAAAAGGTGTCCTGGTCACATAATCGGTAACCTCTGCCTGGCGCCAGCCCTGCAGCACTTCTACCGGGGCCAGGGTACCATCAACCAGACCGCGGGACAGCGCTTCATAAACTTCCGGCTGCGGCATTCCTTCCGGTGTAGCGCCTAATAGAGCTAAAGTATCAGCGCTTAAACCAACCGCCCTTATTTTCATTCCCCTTAAATCAGACATGCTCCTGACCGGGGTGTTGGTAAAAAGATCGCCCGGCCCGGTAGCGAGGACAAACATTAACTCGGTATCCTGTACCTCATCCGGGTTAAGTTCCTTGATCCCTTCCCAGGCTACTTTACTGGCAGCATAGGAGCTTTCATAAATGATCCCAGGCAGCTCAAAAGCTTCCAAAACAGGGAACCTGCCCCTCGTATAAAAGAATGCTGACAGCCCGATATCTGCTGTTCCTGAAACAACACCGCTGTAAATATCGTCAGCCTTGATCAGGGTTTCACCAGGGTAGCTTGTAATCAATATCCTGCCGCCGCTGGCTTCTTCCAGCGCTGCAGCCCAGCCCTGCACAAGTTCTGTCTCTGCCGGGTGCCCTGCCGGGAAGAAGTGTGCCAGGTTAAATTCAAATACTTCTCCATTTTCTTCAACCGGCTCAATATCTGAGACATCTACATCATCTACCAGGGTTTCTTCTTCCCCGCAACCAACTGCTAATAAGAGTAGAAAAACCATAAGAATTATTAGAGCTTTTTTCTTCATTTCCATTCCTCCCAAATAATATTTTGGTCAGGACATAAATAAATACCCCCATGGGAGTATTGACAGGCAAAAATGAACCGGCCCTGCGGCCGGCAAAAAATATATTAATCCTGCCGTCCTACCATGCTACGCCGAATAAACTTCGTCATATTTAGGTAAATTCCTTCAAGACGGCACTAATTTTTTTAAAAAGTTAAAACTGCTCCTGCATCAAGAGCCAGGTCGTTTAATGTTGCTGCTCCGGCTACTTTAGCAAAGTCTACTAAATCTTCGGCTTTTATCTCACCGCCAAAAAGCTGTAAGCTCTGCTGGCAGGCTATAATTTCAATGCCCTGCTCTGCAGTCTGCTTCAATACTTCAAAAAGCGTTGGGAATTCGCCAATTTTTACTTTTTCCGCTT
>SLQM01000197.1 GCA_007131435.1 Syntrophomonadaceae bacterium | reverse complement strand
CCACTTCACCTGCTTATCATTCGCAGGGCCAGGCCGGTTACCAAACCGCTCCGGCCCGTAAAAAGGGCAAGGGCGGCCTGATTGCCCTTGTCATCATGCTGGCTTTAGTTATTGCTGTTGGCAGTTTTCTTGCTGTAACTTATCTTTTTAATGATGCCGACGAAGTTGCTGCTTTAGTTGGTGAAAGCGGTGTGGAAGAAAGTTCAGAAGAGCAAGCTGCACAGAGAACAGAAGGGGTTTTCCGCACAACGGACGTGGAAGGGATTACAGATGAATTGGCAGCCTTAATAGATTATATGATTAACCAGGGCATTAATGTAACAGATGTTCAGGTAATGGTTGTTGGGGGAGAATTTTGGCTCGATCCTGAAGCGGGTGTAACTGTATCGACAGACAAAGCTTTCTTTGAACTCTTCCACTACGATCTTGAAACTGCCGATCAGAAAACACTTGATTTTTTGGAAAACGTTAGCGAAGAAGCTTATGCCCTAAATAACAATATCTTGATGTACAAGCCGGACCGCTTCGGTGACGACGAGCCGGAAGAATACACGGAAGCAGTAGAAGCTATCATTGCGGCATTTCTGAGTTTTTAAATGGCATCTTTAAATGATTGCAATTACTCTCTTTCTGAAAAGAAGCTTATTAGCGGCTTTTTAATAAAAATGTAAAGGATGGGTTGATATGCTGGCTACAAGCATGAGAAGTAAGCTTTTTCTTTTGTTAATGATAGCTCTGGCCCTTACAGTTGCCGCCTGCGGAAATAGTGAAGTTGAGATTTTAGAAGATGAAAACGGAACCGGTTTGCAGCCTGCAACAGAGGATGTTGAGGAACCAGAGGTAGCAGAACCGGTCACTTCCGATCTATGGGCTCCACCGGTTGGAGCCCTTCCGCAACTGGCGGAGAGGTTGCCCAGAGCAGGCGAGGTGCCTTATCCCCTTATCCCTGGCGCTCAGGCGACTGGTTACCAAGAACCAAAGCAGATGGAAGGGCATGGTGATACATTAGCATATATATTTCTTCTTTCTTCCGAATCGATGGAATCTGTTTATGATTTTTACAAAGAGCATCTCGGTCATCTTGATGGATGGCAGGGAAAGGTAGGCCCTAGTAGTTATGACCTCTGGCAGGGTGATGACGAAGACTATATCGATGCTTACGGCTACCTTATCCCGGCTGTTTTAATTATGGCTCCATGGGGTTCAGATTTAGACTTTATGCCGGATGCCCAGTCGAACATTATTCTGGTTTACGAACCGAACTGACAGTCGGGCGGCCGATTTAGCCGGCCCATCGGGTCAAAAAGAAGATGACCTATAAACCCGGCAGGCTGTCGGATCAGCAAAGCATTGACCTTAATTATTATTACAATGAATTTAACTGATATTGCCGGTTTTGCTAACAGGTTTTATTTAAGTCCTCCAGTAACTCAATAACCAGTCGAGGTTGGTTCAGGTTTGAACTGATAACCGCAGTTGAGAGGGGTGGAATTTTATGATGAATTCGCAATGGTACTTTTACAAAGATGGGCAGCAGCAGGGTCCGTTCAGCTGGGAAGTGCTCTGCCAGAAGGCCCAATCCGGTGCCTTCGGTCCGGCTGACCTGATCTGGACCGACGGGATGGAGAATTGGATTCGGGCCGATCGGGTTGAAGGCCTGTTTACAGTCCAACCTTCCCCGCCAGCGTCTTCTCCCGCCCCAGCGCCTTCACCTGCATCTACTTACCACTCGCAGGGTCCGGCAGGTTACAAAGCTGCCCCGGCGCGTAAAAAGGGCAAGGGGGGCCTGATTGCGCTGGTAGTTATTTTGGTTTTGGTCCTGGCCGGTGGCGGTTTTTTTGCTTTATACTATCTAAGTTCTGACTCTGTCAATGAATTTATGGCAGAACCGGATCATACTGAAGTAGAAGAGAAAGTGGAAGCCGGAGAAGAACCAGTGGAAGAAAAGATGCCGGAAGAATTGGTGGCGCTGGTCGAACATTTTCAAAAAGAGGGGTTAGAGGTGGATGGTGTTCACCTGAAGTCTCCGCAGGTGGTCAGTGAATCCGGTGCCATTGGCGCAATTGGCCTTCTAATTGAAGGCCGCACGATTGAACTTATGCTCTGGGATTTCGATACAGCCGATGAAGAAACGGTGCAGTTTGTAAATGAAAGAATCCAGGCCGGACGTTTTGTTATAAATGGAAACATTACGCTTTTTGCAATAGATTTTAATATCCTGGACGATAGAGTTTTGCCCGTGTTCGAGAGTTTCCGACAATAGGCAATAAATAAACTACAGGTTATTTGAAAAGTATTGTTTAATTCTTTTTTCATTACAGGGCGCTTAAAGATGTCGGCAAAATGGAATCTCTATAAAGACTCTCCGCAGCTGGGATTTCCCAACCGGGAAACGTTTTACCAAAAAGGGCGCAGCCAATTGTTTTGCTTAGATGATCTGGTATGGGCCGAAGTGATAAACGCCCTAATGAGATCGGAGGCTTTCTATGCTTAGGAAAATCAGAGTGTTACCATCTGCAGGTAATAAAAGCCGGAAGTTCGGACTGCGTCTGGGCCTGGTCTGCCTGTTTATTCTGCTAGCTTTTTCAACCATTGCCTGCAATCAGTTGGAAGATGCTTTTAATCTGCTCGAAAGGATCATAGAGAGATTGATAGGCAGCGAAGATACTGCGGCGTCTCCCGGGGACGAAGGGGAGGCAGAATTAAGCCTGACCCTTTACTTTGCTGATGACCGGGCTGCAGATCATATGGTCGGCGGGACTTACGGGTTTGTCATGCCGGTTAAACGCACTGTCCTCAGCGCCGGGGATCCTCTCGCTACCGCCATTGCTGAACTGATAAGCGGCCCCCTGCCGGAAGACGGCAGCGTGGGGCGGACCGTGCCGGAGAAAGCGGTTCTTTTGGACATTAGTGTCAGCGCGGGCACCGCTGTGCTCAATTTCAGCCAGGAGTTTGCCACCGAGCACCCGGGAGGGGTTCTAAGCAGTCAGATTACAGTTGAATCGCTGGTCTACACCGCAACCGAAATCCCTGCGGTAGTTAGAGTGCAGGCCCTGGTGGAGGGTAATCCCTGGGCCGATGGTTACGGTTTTATCTGGGACAGGCCGCTTGGCCGGGACGAAATTGCCGATGCCCTGCGAACAGGGAAAGAAGAAAGTGATATAGCAGCTTTCCCGGATGGGTGGGTTATTTACCAGAATCATGATTACGGTTTTGCTTTAAAACATCCGGATAGCTGGGCGGTTTTTGAGTATGAGCGGATCGATTTACAGACAGGAGCGATTTTAAACGAGAGTATATTTATAGCGCCGCAGGAGATAGTTGAATTTATGGAAGCAGAGGTTCAGGAAGACGGGGGCATTCCGGGCAGTCCTACTGGTGTTCCCATCGTGATTACCCGTTATCCTGAAATTAAGGTGCGGGAGTCCGATCAATATACCTCGGTTACGAGCGAATATTTCACCATTGATGGAAGAGATGGATTGCTCTACACAAACCTTCAACTGATCTCAGTGCCCGGTTTTGATGAAGGATCACTTACTTATGAGGTGGTTTTACCAACCGACCACGGTTCTTTAAGAGTTATGCTGCAGGTAGAAGAGTATGAAGATGTTTTCGAACTAATGCTGTTAACCTTTAAGTTCTTTTAAGTAAAGCAGCGATTGACTGACTCCATCCGGTTATACCGAACAAAAAGCATGATTATGCCGGGGCTGTATTTTTTATTATCCAATCATAGAGAACAGTCTCAGTAAAGCAATAGAATGCCTTTGATTAAAGACTTTTATTAAGATCTGCTTAAAAATTCCGCAAAGGTATAAATCAGCATGTCTATTCAATGAAAACTCTATAAAGACGGGCAGCAGCTGTGATTTAAAGCCGGAAACAGCTTAATCAAAATGACTGCAGTCCTCTTAATTAAAAGGTTTGCGGCCTTCATCTTCTGTTAGCTAGTCAGAATCAAAATTAAGCTGCTAAAATGTGCAATCGGATCTTCGTAAAGTTTTCCATTTCATCTAAGGACCTCAAAGATTTTTACGGCAGAAGTTTTGATTTGCCAGTTTTGTTGTTAATGTAATTTTTACAACTGGTAAATATGGCCTGCCGGAATTTCTTATTTAAACTTTTACTTTTTTTATTAAAGTTTTCCAAACCTGTAGTTATTTTATGATGCTACCTGTAAGAGACTATATTCACAAATGATTCGCTACCTATACATCTTTAAATATTGCACAAGCATACTGTTAAAGCATTATACCAGAAAAGTTTCTTCGGTTGCCGATTAATTTATATTGTTAAGCTAAAGAAGTTTAGTGCCCGGATGTAAATATAAGGTGACAAACTATCGAACAGCGTTGACATATCTAGGTATTCATAATATTATTACGGTAATATTATGAAAATATTAAGGATATTCAGAACCTGTACCGATTGTGTGTAGCAAATTTATACCATCCTGACTTTGAATATAATCACCTGATACCCTAAGGAAAATATTAAGATGAAAATTTTTGGGGGTGTGTGCAAGTGAAAAAAATCTTCAACAACAAAACTGTTCGATTGCTTCTTCTAAGCCTGATGCTGGTGGTCTTGCTATTATTGTCTCTGCACGGGATGCAGGTGGTCAGTGCACAGAACAATGCCAATACCATCATCCAGGTGAATGCCACGCCAGAAGGCGGCAATGTGGAAATAACAGAAATTGAATACCAGGTGATGCGACCTGGTGACCCTTATACTTACACCCAGACGTCATCCGGCCAAATTCTTGTAGACGCTGTCAAATTTCAGACTGCTGCTGATGGTACAAACAGGGCCGGTAATCCATTGCCGTTAGATGCGGCGGTCAACATCATCCGGATTGATTATGCTGATGGATCACTTGTTCCTACGTCACAATTTCCTACTGTGTCTAACTATAATTCCAGAGTGGGTGACACAACTGTCCCGTTGAGCGAAATTCAAGCGGTCATTCCCACAGCTGAAATTTCCCACCGTATTGAGGGTGTCTCGGGAATAAATCCAGCTTACCT
>SLQM01000141.1 GCA_007131435.1 Syntrophomonadaceae bacterium | reverse complement strand
CCTTCAAGAGAGCGGTATCCAGGAAGGGCTGCTGTTGTGCAATGCCATGCATATTACGGCCAGCGTTTTTATAAACGATGATGAAGTGGGACTGCATCATGATTTGGAAGTGTGGCTGGAGAAGCTGGCACCGGAGAAGCCCCATGCACAGTATCGGCACAACGGGTATGAGGATAATGCCGACGCCCATCTTAAAAGGTCGGTGATGGGCAGGGAAGTGGTGGTGGCTGTGACCGGTGGCAGGTTGGATTTTGGCTCCTGGGAGCAGATCTTTTACGGTGAATTTGATGGGAAGCGGGAAAAAAGAGTTCTAGTTAAAATTATCGGGGAATAAGCAAAGGCATTGTTTTTACTTATAGAAGGGTTCACCTATGATTAGCAGATAGCCTCTATGTTTTTATAACCTTTTTTGGCGCAGTGCGACAACTAAAAGATTAGCCATTTTGCGTTAGGTCAAGAGGGATGGAAATGATAATTACGGCGCCGCCGCCGGGTTTGTTGACGGCATCTATTGTGCCGCCATGGTTTTCAACTATTGCCCGGGAAATAGCAAGACCTAAGCCGCTGCCTTCCTTTTGGCCGCTGTAAAATGGGCTGAATACCTTTTCCAGGTTGCCGGGGTCAAACCCGGGGCCGTCATCTTCAACTTTTATATAACCTGCCCCTACCGATACTGACACCTGTTTGCTGGCGCTGCGCAGGGCGTTGCCCAAGACGTTCAACAGCAGGCGGTGAATTTTCTCAGGGTCTCCCTGAACTTCTAAGGCTCCGTCTTGATCACAACTGATTTCAATTGAGATCTTTTTTTCCAGGGCCAGGCTTTGCACGGCATAAACGGCTTCCCTGACAGCATTTTCAAGGCTTAGCGGTTCAAACCTGTAGCTTTCCTGGACTGTTTCCATTTTGGAAAGCAATATAAATTCCTCAACAAGCGCTTTCATTCTTTTTGATTCTTTAATAATGATATCCAGGCTTTGCGACCTTTCATCATCAGGTATAACATTTTCTTTTAAAGCTTCAGCATAGCCCTGCACTGACATCAGGGGGGTTTTCAGCTCATGGGATGCCCTTTGGAAAAATTCCCTCTGGTTAAGATCGTAGTCAGCAAGCCTGTCTGCCATTTCATTAAATGTTTCTGCCAGCTCTTCTACTTCATCGCCCGTACTTATCTCCAGGCGGCCTGTGAACTTCCGTGCAGCCAGCTCATTAGCCCTTCTTTTCAGAAGCTGCAAAGGCCCTACAACTACCCTGGTAGCAAAAGTACCGGCCAGGATGGAGACGATAATTCCTGCACCCAGGGCCAGCGCAAGGATTCCCAGCAGGCTCCTGTTTAACTGGGTCAGGACTTCAAGTTGTGAATAAAGAATGAGAGAAGCGTTTTCACCGCTGTCGCTGACCTTTACGGGAAATGCAACAGCAACAAGGTCTCTTTTTACCATTGTTTTTTCAGTGCTGTTATTGAATGCGAGCTCATCGAATGCTTCATTGATATTTTTAACTCCTAGCGGGTAAGTTTCCCGGTCGCTGCTGTCGATAATTGAACCATCAGCCGTTAGAACCAGGTAATCTGCATAAGCAATCCGGTTAGCCAGGTTAAAGAACGCCCCCCGCATGTGGCCGCTTCCATGCATTCCCTGGGGCATGGGGTTGGCTGAAAGGGTTTCAGCGACCCGGTAAAGACTGTTTACGGTATCATTAATCAGGTATTGTCGGACAGTAAAGCTGAAAGCTATAGCCAGAACGGCAAAAGAGATCAGCAGAACAGCCAGGTAACCAAAGAATATTCTTTTAAACATCGAGCCTGTACCCGTAACCCCAGACAGTGGATAGTTCCGGCAGGGCACCTTTCTCTCTAATTTTTTTACGGATTCTTTTCACCGTGTCATCAACCGCCCTCTCGTCTCCATCATAGTTAAAGCCCCATACCTGCTCCAACAGCTGCTGCCTGCTGAAAGGGCGATTTGGTGATTCGGCAAAAAAAATGAAAAGGTCAAATTCTTTTCCTGTCAAGGCAGCATCCTGATCGTTAATGCTTACTTTTCGCTGCTCCCTGTTTACATTTATATTTTTCAGGATTAAGGGCTTGGATTGAGTATCCTTCGGCTGCAGGCGGTGAAATATTCTATTTACCCTGATTACCAGTTCGCGGGGGCTAAAAGGTTTAGCCAGGTAATCATCGGCACCCAGTTCCAAACCCAATATGCGATCAAATTCTTCACCGCGGGCAGAAACAAAGATGATCGGCAGGTCCTGCTTTTCGCGGATTGTGCGGCAAAGGGTCAGGCCATCATTTCCGGGAAGCATAATGTCGAGAATTAACATGTCTGGGGTGCCATTTTGCAGGGCATTTTCCAGCTCTTCTGCAGAAGAAAAAGTGCGAACACCGTGGTTGTCTTTTTCCAGGTAACGCCTGATCAGGTCGCGTATATTTTTTTCATCATCTACCACCCAGATGAAAGCCATAACCGTAACTTCCCCTAAGCTCAGATTATCCTTTTCCCTGGACTTATTTTATCGGAACTTGCAGTTTATTGAAAGACAAAACCTGGCAGAGGTCCGGCTTAACAAAACCGGCCTCTGCCTGGTAATCTATATAAAATCCGGGTAGCAGTTACTAATCGGGGGCTGCTCCCCGGATAGCTATTATGTTTTATTCACTGTTGCTTCGGTTTCTAAATCCTCCGCTGCCATTTTCCCAGCCGTGATTACGTTTGCCGCACCCACCGCTTTTAAAACTGGCGGCATATTCTTCCGGTAGAAGTTCTTGCAGGGCAGTTCTTTTATCTTCCATCAGTTCAAACCGTTCTGCATGTTTTTCCCTGAATGCTTCGTATTCACCACTTTCTCTTAATTCGATCATCTCCTCGCGCAGCTCAGACATTCTTTGCCTGAAGGATTCAATCACTTCAGCGAACCTATCCTGGTCTTCAATGCTTAGCTCTAACCTTGGGCAAGAGCCAGGGTAGCCAGCGCCATACCCTCCACCAAATGCAAAGGCAGATGATGAAATAGATAAAATAAGAAACCCGGCAAGCGCCATGACTAAAATTTTAGTTTTCATTTTGATTTCCTCCCTTAAAAATTTTGTCTTACAGTTTTAGTATAAAGCTTAAAAAAGGCAGCTTTGTGGAATGGATGTTAAGTTTCTTTAATATCTTGACCAGGCCTTTGGGAAATGAACCTTGAAAACCTTAAAACCGCTTGATCTGTCGGTGGCAGGATAGCTAAAGCTTTTTCTGTGTAAATTTGAAAATTCTGCTGGATAGCTTGTTCTATTTGATCGGCTTGGTCCAGAACATTTGGTTGACTGCCCTGACAGAAGATTGCTATACTTGTCTCAAGCATCCTCAAGTGAACTTGTTAAAATATCATAGTCGCTGGGGGGAAACTATTGGACCTTCAAGATTACTTTTCCGACCTGACACGTAAACCTGGAAGTAGTGCCCTGGCTGAGCTGTTTAAACTGACAGAGCGTCCTGACATTATTTCATTTGCCGGCGGTTTTCCCGCTCCTGAGATGTTTCTGCCCGGAGAAACTGCAGAGGTGACCAGGCAGCTGCTGGAGGAAGATCCTTCAACTGTGCTCGGGTATAGCCCTACTCCCGGGTTCTCAGCTTTGCGTGAGTACCTGGCCGAGCGGCAGTCGCACCTCGGAATGCCGGCAGCTGCCGGCGAGTTACTGGTGACCAGCGGCTCTCTGCAGGGACTGGATATTCTCGGACGGGTGTTCCTGAACCGTGGCGATCGGATTATCGTAGAAGCCCCTACTTACCTTGGAGCGTTAAGCACCTTTGCCTCTTATGATATCAGGATTGACTCTGTTCCCGTTGACGATGAAGGGCTGGACACGGCCCGGCTGGCCGAATTGCTGGAAAAGAACCGGTGTCAGGATTCTTTGCCAAAGCTGCTGTATACTGTTCCCACTTTCCAGAACCCTTCCGGCCAGACAATGTCGCAAAGGCGGCGGCAGGAACTGCTCGACCTTGCCGGTTGCTTCGGGTTTTTAATCATTGAGGATAATGCGTACGGTGAACTCCGTTTCGCCGGGGAGGAAATTCCAACTCTTAAGGCCCTTGACGCTGACAATCGCGTTATCTACCTCGGCACTTTCTCAAAAGTTCTTTCTCCGGGGATCAGGATCGGCTGGATTCATGCCGCAACCGAGATTGTAGAACGGGCTATCCTGGTGCGCCAAGCCATGGACCAGTGTTCGAATTCTCTTGGTCAACTGCTGGCCCTGGAATTTGGTCGCAGGGGCTTAATTGAGAAGCAAATTAACAAGACGATCCACCTGCTCGGTGAAAGGGCCGGGCTGACGCTTGATCTGCTTGCCAGTGAGTTTCCCGCCGGAACAACCTGGACTAACCCGGAAGGGGGATTCTACACCTGGGTTACTCTTCCACCCGGTATTGATACAGCTCAGCTTTTGTCTCACTGTATTGAGGAAGCCCGGGTTGCATACGTGGCGGGAATTGCTTTCTATGCAGGCAAAGGGGGCAGCAACCAGTTGCGGCTCTGCTACTCGCAGCCTTCCTTGGATGATATTGCCCGGGGAATACCCCGACTGGCAAAAGCGCTGACTAACTCACATTAGAGACTGGCTATTCACATAAGATTCATGATTATTTAGAAGTCCCAAGAATGAGCGGTAATTGTAACCAGTTCTTTAATAGGACCTATTATTACAGGCTTACCTGTTGAACAGCACCCTCTACTCCAACAAAAACTTTTCAATAAACTATCCACGTTCATAAAAGATGGGCAGGAATATGCAATTTTGTGAAGAATGTATGTTGTTACAATTTAAAAAATTCATTATCATCGCAATATCTAAAGATTTCAAACCCTACAAAAAAGTAATAGTGCTTGATGCTGGTGTTTTTATAAGACTCCCTGCTTAATTGCGTGTAGCAAGCAATAGAAGAATAGGAAGTAAAATCAAATATGAACAACTGGAGGTGTGAGTAATGGGTCACGTGGCCATGAAAGATCTTTACGGCCGGGTTGGGGAAAAATTAGACAGCCTAGAGGCAAGGGCACCTATGAGCAAAGAGCTTTACGAGAT
>SLQM01000016.1 GCA_007131435.1 Syntrophomonadaceae bacterium | reverse complement strand
TCCTTCAGCAACCCTGATGGCAGCATTGACCAGGTCAGCTGCAGCGTTTTAATTAACAGCGCCGGTTTAAAGGCCCACAATATAGCAGCGATGCTGGGTATCGATCCCGCCAGCGCGGGTTATAGAATTTATCCCTGCAAGGGAGAATACTTCAGCATTTCTTTCAGCAAGAGCAAGCTGGTCAACAGGCTGGTCTACCCGCCGCCCCTGGAAGATCTACGCGGACTTGGCATCCATCTCACCAAAAACCTTGACGACAGGTTAAGGCTTGGCCCCAGCGCCTTTTACGTCGACCAGCTTGATTACTCTGTTAACCACGAAAATCTCGATTATTTTTACCGGTCAGTAAAAGATTTTCTCCCTTTCCTCGAACCATCCGACCTGGAACCGGAAATGGCCGGGATCAGGCCTAAGCTGCAGGGTCCGAACGACCCCTTTAGGGATTTTATTATCCGCCATGAAGCAGATCGCGGCCTGCCCGGGGTAATTAACCTGGTTGGCATCGAATCTCCCGGCCTGACCTGCTGCCTCAGCATTGCTGAAAGGGTTAGAGTGATAATCAGCGATCTGCTCTAAACCAAAGGAACGGCACTTGGATCGATTAACTCTTAACCTCAGGGCTGTTCTCATCGTTCGGTTAACTTGATTAAAGTGGGGCCATAGAACAGGCATAAATAGCCATCTGGATGAATATAGTAATATACTTACTGACCCGGGAGAACCGTCCCGGTGGTTTAGGATGGTTTAAATGCTGAAATTGAACCGCGAGAACCGCCCCCGGGGTTTGCGGGTTTATTGATGAAGCGTTGCCAGAAAGCCCCTTTAGTGCTAAAATAGTTGAGGCACAAAATTGTGCACAGCCTTGACTGCAGCTGGCAGGGCTTTATTGGAGGAGCTTTCTTGGGGACGGATAAAGTTTACAGGATCGGGGAAAAACTGGTCAGCCTGGAAAAGGCTTTCCGCCACGTCGAACGGGCCCTGGAACTGCGTGAGCAGGGAGTCTCCCAGCAGGAAGTATCAAGACGCCTGAGTATTGACCGCAGTTTGATATCGCGTATAGAATCGATCGGTGAAATACGCAAGGGCACCCGGGTGGCCGTGATCGGTTTTCCCCTGTCCAACAAGGAAGAAATTGCGACAATATGCAGTGAGCAGGGACTTGATTTTTACCTTCTACTCAACAATAATGAACGTTGGGAAATGGTCAGCGACAAACAGGCCCTTGATTTTTTTAATGAAATCTTTGACCTGGTTGCCAGGCTGAAGCAGTTCGATACCCTGATCATGGTTACCTCGGAGAAATGGTATCACCTGGCTGAAGCGCTGTTCAACATCCAGGTTGTCCACTTAACCCTGGGGCAAACGCCGATTGAAGAAGATCGCCGGGTTGACCCGGTTCAATTCAGAAAAATGCTCGAGCAGGTACTCAGCAAGCAGTGAAGGGAGAGCGCAGAATTTGAAACATGTAGTGGGGATTAGTCTTGGTTCATCGGCCCGTGATCACATGGTTACAGTTACATTGCTGGGTGAAGAGTACAAAATTGAACGTATTGGCACCGACGGCGATATGCAGAAGATGATTGAGAAGATCAGGGAGATGGACGGGCATGTTGATGCTTTCGGCCTTGGTGGAATGGACCTCTATATTTACGCTGTTGACAAGCGCTACGAAATCAGGGATGCCAGGCGCATTGTCAGGGCGGCAGAAAAGACTCCCATAGTTGACGGGTCCGGCCTGAAAAACACCCTCGAGCGCCGGGCTATTGAACAGCTGGCTGAGTCAAGTGCCCTTTTTGATGGCGCGCCGAATGTTTTGCTCATGTGTGCCATGGACCGGCTCGGCATGGCCCTGGCCCTTGAAAAAGCCGGGTGTAAGATGACCTACGGCGACCTGCCCTATATTTTAGGAGTGCCCATCCCGCTCAAATCCCTGAAAACCCTGGCTGCGATAGCAAGGGTACTAGCGCCGATAGTGGGGCAGCTTCCCTTTACCATGATTTATCCGACCGGAGAAAAGCAGACGGTAAACAAGCCCCGTTACAGCCAGTTTTTCGATGCGAACGAGATTATTGCCGGTGATTTTCACTTCATACACCGCTATATGCCCGCCGAGCTTCCCGGCAAAACAATAATCACCAACACGGTAACATCTTCTGATGTGGAATTTCTAAGGGAAAGGGGCTTAAAAACCCTGATTACCACTACCCCGGAAATGCAGGGCAGGTCCTTTGGCACCAACGTGATGGAGGCGCTGCTGGTCTGCATGGCTGGTGGAAAGGGCGAACTAACTGAAGATCAATACAACAAGCTGTTAGAAGAGCTTAAACTTGAGCCGCGAGTGGTTCAACTTCAAAAAGGATAGACCGGGTACAGACTGTATAAAAAGATTATTTTTTGCAGGGCCGAATATTCCTTGACAATGTCACTTTAACGCCATATAATATAGCAAAAATTAATACTCAGGCAGCAGCGGTGTCAGGTTTTACTTGGCACTATTCTTTATAGGCTTCGTCAAGAGGTGAAGCCGTTATTTATTTTGACAGCCTAGAGATACTCATACAGATAGATTAATAATAGCCGACGCAAGTTTTGATGCAAGGGGGGTTTTAATTATGGAAAATCATGAAGAGCTGCTTTTAACCAAGGGTGGGCTTGAAAAGCTGGAAAATGAGCTTAACCATCTACGGACGGTGAAGCGTAAAGAGGTTGCTGCCAGGATTAAGGAAGCGATATCTTACGGGGATATCACCGATAACTCCGAGTATGAAGATGCCAAGAACGAGCAGGCATTTTTGGAGGGCAGGATTATTACCCTGGAAAAAATGCTGCGCCGGGCAAGGATCCTGGAAAAAGATGAAAGTAACGATGATCATGTCGCTCTTGGCTCTACGGTCAAGCTGCGCGAGACCAATTCGAACAGGGAATATGAATACACCATTGTCAGCACCGCCGAAGCGGACCCGACGGAAATGAAGATATCCAACGAATCGCCGGTAGGCAAGGCAATCTTCGGCCTCGGTGTGGGCGACAAGGTAGAGGTAAAAGTTCCCGCCGGAACATTTAACTATAAAATCGAATCAATTAACTAAGCAGCCCTGGAGGGAAAAGGATGGATCAGGAGCAACAGCAGCTGCACGAATTGTTGCAGGTAAGGCGCCGCAAACTGGATGAACTGAGAGAGAGGGGAGTAGAGCCTTTTGGCCAGAAGTTTGAAGCAGATCATTACTCCTCGGAAATTATAGATAATTTTGAAACCCTGGAAGGCAGGGAAGTGACTGTTGCGGGCAGGTTGATCAGCATTCGCTCCCACGGGAAAGCAGCATTTGCTCACCTGCAGGATTACCAGGGACAGGTTCAAATCTACCTGCGCCAGGACCAGGTTGGAGAAGAAAAATATGACCTTTTTGACCTGGTTGATATTGGCGATTTTATAGGCGTTACAGGTGAGGTATTCAAAACCCGCAAGGGAGAAGTTACCGTTAACGCCAGCGACTTTACCTACCTGGCGAAGGCGCTGCGGCCCCTGCCCGAAAAGTGGCATGGCCTGAAAGATATAGAACTGCGCTACCGCCAGCGCTATGTTGACCTGATCGTTAACCAGGAGGTTAAGCAGACATTCATTAACCGCAGTAAAATTATCTCCACCATGCGGGAGCTGTTAAATGAATGGGGCTTCCTCGAAGTGGAAACACCGATCATGCAGACTATAGCCGGTGGTGCACTGGCCCGCCCCTTTATAACTCATCACAATGCGCTTGATATTAAGCTTTACCTGCGCATCGCTACTGAGCTGCATTTAAAGAGGCTGCTGGTTGGCGGGCTTGACAGGGTATATGAAATAGGGCGGATATTCCGCAATGAAGGTATATCAACCATTCATAACCCGGAGTTTACCTCTGTCGAGATTTACCAGAACTATGCCGATTATGAAGATATGATGGCGATTACTGAAAACCTGATTTATGAAATCGCAAAAAAAGTTTTTGGGAGCGGCGTAATCAGCTTCCAGGGCCGGGAGATTGACCTGACACCTCCCTGGCCGCGGGAGACGATGGTGGAGGTTGTGCGTAAATACACGGGAGTTGATTTCTCCACTCTCTCCGATGACCAGGCTGCCTTCAAGGCTGCCCGGGATGCGGGACTCGAGCTTGACAAAGGCATGTCCTGGGGCGACATACTCTACATCTTTTTTGATGAATACTGCGAGGAGCAGCTGCTCTCGCCCATCTTTGTCACCGAGTTTCCGATTGAAGTCTCGCCGCTGGCGAAAAAAATGGAGTCTGATCCCCGCCTGACCCTCAGGTTCGAAGGGTTCATTGCAGGCTGGGAAATTGCCAATGCCTTTACCGAACTGAATGACCCCATAGACCAGCGTGCCCGCTTTGAGCAACAGTTGGAAAGAAGGGAAGCAGGCGATGATGAAGCCCATGTAATGGATGAAGACTTCATTAACGCCCTTGAATATGGTATGCCGCCGGCCGGTGGCCTGGGTATCGGGATTGACCGCCTGGTAATGCTCTTAACCGACAACATTTCCATTCGCGATGTAATCCTTTTCCCCACCCTGAAACCGCGTCCGGCAGGGGAATAAATTTTTTCAAAATAATTTTAAAAAAACATTTGACAGAATTAGAAGACCATGCTAAAATTAAAAGGTCGTGCTCATACGGTAGGAGCAGCAAAGAAAGCGGTAGCTGCTCTATCTCTTTGAAAAGATACAAATCCTGTTATGTCTTTCCCTCATCATTAATTATAGGGTTGGAAGGATTAACAAAGCCCTCACCCGCGAGGGACGGGGGGCAGATTTGTGATGAGCATCAGGGCAATTTTTCCGTTCTTTGAAAACTGGATAGGGTAAGGAGAGGGCTCAGGCTGCATTAACTTTTGGTAGTTAATGTGGATGAGTTCTTGCGATCTAAGTGATTTAAGGGTTTAGGATTAAACGGATGTGAGTTTGTGATTTACGTGTTTATCATTTATGGTGAGCATGTGAAGATATAAACTGGAGAGTTTGATCCTGGCTCAGGACGAACGCTGGCGGCGTGCCTAACACATGCAAGTCGAGCGAAGCATAGAAGGTAGCTT
>SLQM01000019.1 GCA_007131435.1 Syntrophomonadaceae bacterium | reverse complement strand
TTCTATAGTTTCCGTTACCTTGTCGGAAATAATAAACTCCCCGGAACAATGTATCCCTGGTTTTATATCTCTCTGACGAATTTCATTATAGCGATGCAAGGCCAGCATACCGCGGGCAGCTTTCTCCGGGCCGTCAAAAACTGGAATGTTTCTATCCTGGTAAGCCCTGGTATAGTTGTCTTCCCGGCCGAAAAAAGATGACAAAATGACCGGTAAGCCGTACCTGGCAGGAAGTGAGACAGGTTCATCCAGGTCACGGGCAAATCGGTTTGCAAATTCTTCTTCTCCAATATCACCAACCAGGCCTGTAAGGTGAGGATAAATAGCCTTTAAAAACCCTGAGCCCATTAATCCGTGTATTACAAGTCCGTCTACTTCACCGCTTTTCAGAATTATTTCAGGCAGTTTAGTGCTTATCACTTCGGTATCCATGTGGAATGTAAGGTCTACCGGGTTTCCTGTTGAACCATGGGGAGGAATATGCTTTTTAATTTCTATTTGCAGCTCCTGGGAAAACTCTGGCACTTCCAGTCCCCCCCTGTTGCAGGTATGAGCCATTGCAGTTCCGGGTCCACCGGAATTAGTTAATACCCCTACTCTTTTTCCCGGGGGCAGCGGCTGCGACGCTAAAGCCCATCCCTGGAAATACAAATCTTCCACTGAATCTACCCGAATAATACCCGCCTGCCTGAACAGGCCATCGTATAGGAAGTCTGGACCGGCCAGGGCACCTGTATGGCTTGAACCTGCCCTTGCACCGGCATCAGTACCGCCCACATATTGTGCAATGACCGGTTTATGAGGGGTTATGCGACAGGCTACATCTAAAAAGCGCCTGGCATTCTTTAAACCTTCAATATATAATGCAATTGCCCTTGTTTGCTGATCTTCGCCCAGGAACTCCAGGGATTCTGTAATATCAATATCCGCTTCATTCCCCACACTTATCGCTTTGCTGAACCTTATTCCGCGTCTCTGCAGGTAGGGCAGGGTTTGGGTAATATAGGTTCCGCTCTGTGAAGCCATACCCAATAAACCGGGAGGCCCTGTCAGGGGAGCTACGGTGACATTAAGCGGCAATGAGCTGTTAAGAATACCCATGCAATTAGGCCCTAAAAAACGTATATCGTGTTTTCGCGCAATTTCCTTTAGCTTTTCTTCAAGTTTCATTCCTTCTGCACCGGTTTCCCTGAATCCAGCGGTTATTACTATTGCTCTCCTGGTCCCAATTTTCCCAAAATCATCGAGTATATCAATAACCAGCGGTGCCGGAAGAACAAACATAACCAGGTCCGGAGCTTCAGGCAAGTCAAGTGCCGAGGGATAAGCTTTGTAACCAAACACTTCTTTTTCAGTTGGATGCAGAGGGTAAAATTTACCTGCATAGCCGTCTTTCACTATACTAAGGGCCTGAATAGCGCCCATCTTAAGCGGATTATTTCCTGCTCCCACGGTAGCAATTGATTTGGGATTCATCAGTTTATGCAGCGGGTTTTCTTTAATCTTGATCGCCTCCTTGTTGTAAAATTCAAGACAATTCGTTTATTTCCTGCTTACTATAAGATCTTAGTAACAAACTTATCATTCATTAGCAGGCATCTCAAGCTGCATGGTGAATATATTACCGGTAGAAAATCATGCAACAGAATAGGAGTTGATAATATGAAACTATTTGAACCAATTAAGATAGGCCAGCTGGATTTGAAAAATCGCATTGCCATGCCGGCCATCCATCATTGTTATACCCCGGAAGGCTTTGTAAATGAAAGGCTGATTTGCTATTACAGGGCAAGGGCACTGGGTGGTGCCGGATTAATAACCGTTGGGGGTTGCACTGTTGATACAGTTGGCATGGGGCCAATGATGATTGGCCTGCATGATGATAAGTTTATACCGGGCCTTCAAAAGCTTTCTAAAACTATTAAAGAAAATGGCGCGGCTGCTGCAACCCAGCTTTACCAAGCCGGACGCTATACGCACAGCATGATGACCGGTCAGCAACCGCTGGCCCCTTCTGCCATCGCTTCACGACTAACCAGGGAAACACCGAAAGAAATGACCATAGAAGATATACACACGGTAATAGAAAACATTGGTGAAGCAGCCAGAAGGACCAGGGAAGCAGGTTTTGATGCGGTGGAGGTGATCGCCAGTGCGGGGTACCTGATCTGCCAATTTCTTTCGCCCATAACTAACGAGCGCACTGATCAATACGGGGGGTCATGGGAAAACCGATCCCGCTTTGGAAAAGAAGTTATTCGCAAAATCAGGGAAAAGGTTGGCCCTGATTACCCAGTAATTATTCGCCTCTCCGGCCATGATTTTATGCCCGGCAGCAATACAAACGAGGAGGCCGCAAAATTTGCCGCTGAACTTGAATTAGAAGGTGTTGACTGTTTTAATGTCACCGGGGGCTGGCATGAATCAAGGGTACCCCAGATTACCGGCGAGCTTCCCCGGGGCGCTTTTGCTTACCTGGCTTATGGAATTAAGAAAGTTGTCAGCGTTCCTGTTATTGCCAGCAACAGGATTAATGACCCAATTGTTGCCGAGCAAATACTGCAGCATCACCTGGCTGACATGGTTAACATGGGACGTCCCCTGATAGCCGATCCTGACCTACCGAATAAAGCAAGAGAGGGCGATTATGGGGCAATCAGGCGCTGCATAGCCTGCAACCAGGGCTGCCTTGACATGGTCTTTACCTTCCAGGATGTACACTGCAGTATTAATCCGGAAGCAGGGCGTGAGCATGAAATCGAACAAAAACCGGCAGATAAACCTAAAAAAGTGTTGGTCATCGGCGGTGGCCCGGCTGGCATTCAGGCTGCTGTAACGGCCGCTGAAAGGGGCCACTTGGTATCGCTATGGGAAAAGGGGGAAAGGCTGGGAGGTCATCTCAGCTATGCGGCCATGCCGCCTGGCAAGCATGATTTTATAACTTTTCTTCATTATCTTGAAAACCAGTTGTCCATTAACGGTGTTGAAGTAGTTTTGAACCGGAATGCAACGGCAGAAGAAATAGCGGCGGAAAAATATGATGAGGTTATATTAGCTACGGGAGCCCGTGGTGCCGAAGCACCATTTCCCATAAACGGGCACCCCCATGTAGTAAATGCGTTGCAAATACTTGATGGTTCAGTTATTCCAGGTGAAAAAGTAGTAGTTATCGGTGGAGGTTCAGTCGGATGTGAAACGGCAGTTGCCACGGCAGAAATGGGCGCTATATCGGCAGATACCCTTAAATTCTTAATGGAGAATGATGCTGAAACGCCTGAAAAGCTTAAAGAATTACTGAATCGTGGGACCCGCAATGTCACCCTGGTCGAAATGGAAAAAGGAATAGGCCGCGACATCGGCATCAGCACCCGCTGGGTGGTAATAAAATGCATACATCGTCTTGGCGTTAAAGTTAAAGACCAGTGCTCAGTTAAGGAGATAAATCAAGATGGAGTTATAATTATCCAGGAAGATGTTGAAACCCTGCTTCCGGCAGATACGGTAGTTCTAGCAATCGGAGCTGTTGCCAATAACAGCCTTGAAGAAGAACTCAAAGACAAAGTAAATAATTTACATGTTATCGGCGACGCTAAGAAACCTCGCAAAATAAACGAAGCCGTCCGTGAAGGCTTCGATCTTGCCTTAACTTTATAAAAAAGCTTACCCAAACCTGAAACGGGGACGAACCTGAAACGGGGACGGTTCTTTTTTCAGGTAGGCTGGCGGCAGATATAATAAAACCTGAAAAAAGAACTGTCCCTTTTTCAGGTAGGAGATCAGGTGCAATCTTAATCAAAACCTGAAAAAAGAACCGTCCCCGTTTCAGGTTTCAGGTCGTTTTCGATTTAGCGGTATTGATATTATTTACCGTTAATAAATTTTTCGGTCAGGAGGTAGGCCTCGTGATCGGGGTACTGTTTTGGCGGGTGCTTTGAAAAGAATGCCGAGGGGCCTTCAAGAACCCCGCCTATACCCCTGTCCAGGGCAAGTTTACAGCAGCGGACTGCATCTATGGCAATGCCTGCTGAATTGGGTGAATCTTCTACACTGAGGCGCATTTCGAGGTTAATAGGCACATCACCGAAAATCTGTCCTTCCATCCGCAAAAAACATACTTTGTTATCCTTCTGCCAGGACACATAATCGCTGGGGCCAATATGTATATCGCGATCGGCAAGCCGCTTTCCTGCTGCCGACTGAACGGCTTCAGTTTTAGAAATTCGCTTGGTTGCCAGGCGCTCTCCATTAGTCATATTTAAAAAATCGGTATTACCACCGGTATTTAGCTGGTAAGACCTTTCAAGCTTTACACCTCTCTTACTGAAAAGCTCTGCCAACGCGCGATGGAGAATTGTTGCGCCCATCTGCGATTTGATATCATCTCCGATTATTGGAATATTTTTATCGGCAAACTTTTTAGCCCACAAAGGATCACTGGCTATGAATACTGGGATATTGTTGATGTATGCAACACCTGCTTCCAGGGCGCATTCAGCATAAAACCTTGCCGCCTCTTCTGAGCCGGCAGGCAGGTAGTTTAGTAGAACCTCTGCCCCCGATAAACTCAGAATCTCGGTAATTTCATCTTTTTCTTTTTCATGCTCGCTGCTTAAAACAAAAGTGTAGTCTTCTTCAAATGAAAGCATATGACTTGATACGCCGTCAAGAACTTTTCCCATTTCTACTTTTACTCCTGAAAAGGGAATATCAGGGAAAAATACATGGCCACAGTTTGGCAGGGCAAATATTGACTCACTAACATCTCTGCCTACTTTTCTTTTATCTACATCAAAGGCTGCTACCACTTCCAGGTCATATGGCTTATAGCCGCCAATATCCCAGTGCATTAACCCGATAGCATCTTCCTTGCTTTTATTACGATAGTAGTTAATACCCTGTATTAAGGCGCCGGCACAATTACCCACGCCAACTATGGCGATTTTTACTTTAGACATTTCAACTTCCCTCTTCCTGCTTTATTTAATGTGATTGTTTATTCCCAAAAATTATTATAACGCAACATTAGCTATAAGGGAAATAATTCCTTGAAAAAATATAAAATGAGAAATAAAATAGTAAATGTTGGGTGACCACCAAGGAGGTTTATAAATGAATAAGATAGAGCTGATAGAAAGCACAAAAGATATAGAAATCTACCG